>JAJFLT010000344.1 GCA_021772555.1 Opitutales bacterium
CCGGCCATGTTGCGATTGGCAAAAGTGGCGGCGGGCGGCGCCGTTTGCCCCACCCACTCAACCGCGAACAAATGCTGCAAGATTCCCAGAAGGGAAACGAGCGTCGCCGACAGGGCCAGGACTTTTAAAAAAATCTCCCAACGGTCTTTGTCGCGCAACTCCTGCGCCACCAAAAAAAACAGCAGGCCACACGCTGCCCAATGGGTCCATTGGGTAAATGCCAAAAACCGGTAAGTGGTCCAAAATTGTGAAATCAGTGACCAACCGATAAAAAGGGCCAGAGGTAAAAACAGACGGCAGGTAAAAACGTTCACCGCCCGGTTCCGCCCCCAGTTGACTGCCAGCCAGATCGGAAGGAGGAGGAGCGCGCCCACCGCAATGAAAGCCTTTTTGGGCAAATCGCTGTAATCGGTGATCCCATCGATCAGGATGAAAGGGGACAAAAACAGGAGAGTCAGGATCAGACGGAATACAAGGCGGTCGCTCTGTGGCTTGCCGGACGCATCGTTCCCATCTGCCGCCGGATGCAGTACCGCCTGAACTTCTTCCGGCGACAAACCCAGGTCTTGGGCGATCTCCGACACCGGTTTCCGCCCCGCGTGCCGCTTGATGTATTTTCGTTTTTTATTGGAAATCGCCATATCCGTCCGGCTTGAAGCCTCAACCCTCGGAGTTGGTTTCGTAGGCGGCTATCATCCGACTGAGTTGTTCCGCGTCTTTGATCTGGGGATTCAACTGGAGGGCTTTTTTCAGGTGCATAATGCCGGAATGCTGTTCATCAAGCTCGTAAAACAAGATCAGGCCCAGAAGCAAATGCGATTTGTCCGATGTTCCGTTTAACTCGACCGCTTTGGCAAAAGCACCGGCAGCCTCTTCGAATCGCTGCATCGACCTGGCCTTGATGCCCAGATTGTATTGGTAGCTGAAGTTATCCGGTTTTAACTCCGCCGCTAGGCGATACTCCACCAGCGCCTCCTCATTCTTGCCGAGGGATGATTTTACGCTGGCCAGCAAATCATGCATCCTCTCCACATTGGGGTCGATATCGAGGCCTTTCTGGAGCGCTCTTTCCGCTTCTCCGTATTCCTTCAGCAACTGGTGGCTTCTCCCCAAGAGCATCAGGCCCTGGGCATAATACGGGCTCTTTTTCTGATAGGCGGCCAGTAAATCCCTCGCTTTTTCCACTTTTCCGAGTTTCAGATAAATCTGGCCTTTCATTCTCATGGTATCATTGCGTAGTGGGTTGAGACGTTTTGCCTTTTCAAGCTGGGCCAGCGCTTCTTCATATCGTTCCAGCTTTATGGCCACGTGCATGGAGTGGTAATGCTCGTCCGATTTGATGACACGGTATTGCGCCATCGACCAGAGGACCGTTGCGGCCAAGGAGATAATGCAGCCCGCTCGGCTCCATCGGGTTCCGGTCACAGTCCAGGTATTTCCGCCCTCACCGTTCTTAACGGTAAAACTCTGACACGAGATAAAGAAAATCGCCGAGTAAACGGCCAGCAATAACGGTGGAATCGCCCGGTATATGGGAAAGCTGAAATTCGCGTTGACGGCCATTCCAGCCAGGGCAATCAACGCCCCCGCAGCCAACAGGCGATCTTCGGGTGGACTTTCTTTTCTCAACAACCCCCCCACTCCTTTAAGATAAAGACAGCAGGCCCAAACGAAAATTATGGCAAAAAGCAGCCCCAGTTCCGACAGCAGTTGCAGGTAGTCGTTGTGACCATGCACCGCTTGGGTCAGAATGAGGCTTGTATTATCTCTTGGACGTTTGATTGAAGTCGTCGGATAGTGGACCTTGAAATTGTCCGCCCCAAATCCCAGGAGTGGTTTTTTGGCAATCAGCTCGATGGTGTTTTCATACAAAATCAAGCGCGATTTGACGCTCATGGCGGAATAGTCCCGCATTTTTTGCAGTTTTTTATTGGCCGCCCTGGCATCTGCATCCCACATCCCGGCAATGTAATTATAAGTCTCTTCGCCGCGCCAGCGCATGCCCTCCGGCGTCAGGCATGACATCGCAATGGTCAGGGCCAAGGCCGCCAGAACTGCCGCCGCCTTCTGTTTTCCAAAAACGGTTTTGGTTTTGAAGCGAATCTTTTCCAAACCAAAAACGGCAATGAAAAGCAGGCACTCGAAGGAAACACAAACCCAGGCCGCCTTGGTGAATGTGTAGTAGATGAAGGTATTCAAACAGGCCAGGAAGAAAGCGAAGGACCAGATCGCCAATTTATTTTTGGCGCTCAGCAGCAGGTAAAGGCAGGCCGGGAAAACCAGCACGAAAAAGTGCCCGGCCATATTCTTGTTGGCAAAAGTGATGGCCGGAGGAGCCGTTTGTGGAAACCACTCCAATCCCAGTAAAAATTGAAAATAGCCCAAAAAGGACAGCAGCACGGCCGAGGACACAATCGTTATAAAAATGAAACGCGCCTGCTTCCTGCTTTTTATAATTTGCACGGCCAGGAAAAAGATGAGCCCGCAGGCCGCCCAATGCGTCCATTTCGAAAATGCGGAGTAGGTGTCAAGAGCCCAGGCGGCGGACAATATTACCCACAAAAGAAAGGCTACCAACGGCCAGTAGAGCCGGCATTTGACAATCTTCAGGGAATTTGCGCGAAACTGCTCGAAGAGCCAAACCGTCAGCAAAAGCAGGGAACCTATCTGGATGAGCGCGGCCTTGGGCAGATAGGAACTGGCATAGATTTCCTTGAAGTTGGGGAACGGGGCTAGAAAAACCAAAACCGCCAGAAGGTGAAAACTTGTAAAATAAGCAGTGTTCCTTGCTTTCGGTCTTATTTCCAGGCCGGAAATTTTTTCAATCTCCAACCTCACTTTGTCCACTGGCAGGTGCAATTTTTTTGCCATGTCCTCGGGCGATTGTTTCCCCGCGAAGCGCTGGATGTATTTCAGTTTTTTGTTGGAAATACTCATCTTAAATTGGCTAAAATCGAACCGGATTTTTTTGCATTATTGAGACCGTAGGGGCAAGCCTTGAATAAGTTTATTCAGAGGGCGTCTGTTCGTAATTTTGGAGGAGATTTCGCAGCATTTCCGCATCCTGACCTGTGGGCTGCATAGCCAATGCCTCCTTGAGGTGAATGACACCTTCTTGTGGCCGGTCCAGATGCCGAACCAGGGTCAATCCCAAAAATTTTCGGGCCGAATAAAAATCGTCCTTTAATTGCACCGATTTTCCCAAGGCCTCGGCGGCTTCATCATAATTACCCAGTATATAGGCGGTTACTCCGTGGTTGTAGTGGTAATTGCTTTTTTCCGGTATCAATTGGGCGGCCAGGCGGAATTCTTCGAGGCCCTTCTCCGGTTGGTTGAGGCTGCTGTAAATCCAACCCGAGAGGTCGCGCAGCCTGCCTTCGTCGGGCAGGATTTCGATGGCCATTTCCACCAGTGGTTTGGCCTTCTCGAATTGATTGAGCCCCTTGTAACAGAGGGCCATGTAGTAAAGATTGAATGTGGCATAGGGGTAGGATTCATGGAATCGCTCAAAATGTTCCATTGCCTTTTCGCGCTCTTCCATCTTTAGCAATGCCCGGCCCAGGTAATTGTGGACATCTTTACGGAACGGGTTCATCTCGTGGGCCTTTAATCCCCAATGGACAGATTCTTTGTAATACCTGTCGCGCAGGCCCATACTTTGCAGGTTGAAATACAATTCGGAACGATAAAAACGATATTGCCAAAATATCCACAAGGCGAGAATCATGGCAACCAGGATGATCCCCGGGAAAACCATTTTACCCCTGCCCCATTTCCACTTGGACTTTTTCTCATCTTCCCCATCTTTTTTTTCGGTAATGTGAAAAAATATGGCCGCATAAATCGCCAGGATAAATGGTGGCATGGCCAAATAGAGGGGGAAACTGACCACCGCGTTGGCGCAAAGTCCCGCAATACCAATCATGCAGGCGCAGCCCGCATCCCGGTCTTCCGGAGATAACCTGACGCTTAAGAAAACCGGTAACCTGCCAACCAGGGCAGCCAGAAAACAGAAGAGGACCATCACCGCCGGGATTCCCAACTCCGATGTTATTTGCAAGTAATCGTTGTGGGTATTGGCCTGTTGTCTGTGCAACCCGATTTCTTTGTCCCACCACCCGGTGAGGGTGCTTTTGGGATAATAGATGACGAAATTATTCAGCCCCACGCCCCTTAGCGGTTTTTCCCTGATTATCTCAAGGGTATTCCGGTAGATGGTCTTGCGGGTCGATACACTGCTATAGTCCCCGTCGGATAAATCCTCTTCCACGGTAGTACTGGTTTTGGAATCGCTTTCCCATAAACTGGTCAATCGATCGAATGCGTCATGCCCCCGCCAACTCCAACCTCCGGCTGACAAGTTTATCAAAAGCAGGAACACCACAAAGGCGGCTGCGAGGGCAGCCATTTTTTGCCCGCCGGATATTAACGAATGATTGAGTTTGAACTGCCGATAGACCAAATAAATGAGGAAAAGAAATACCTGGCCGCTGACCGAAAGCCATCCCGCTCGGGTAAAGGTGTGAAAGAGATAGGACCCGATAAAGGCCAAAGACAAGGCGACGGCCCAAATTACGACTCTCCTCCTGGCAGTCAGTAAGAATATCAATCCCAGTGGGAAGTTTAATACGATATATTGGGAAGCTGCGTTACGGTTGGCAAAGGTGGAGGAAGGCGGTGCAATTTGCCGGACCCAATCGACTTCGAGTATTTGCTGCGCCAGGCCGAGGAGGGAAGCCAAAGTGGCGGTGGTAAAGATTAATCCTAAAATGAGATTCCGCCTGCCGGTGTCGTCGAGTATTTGAAAGGCGACAAAAAAAACCAATCCGCAGGCCGCCCAATGAATCCAGATGGTAAACGCGCTAAAATGGTCGCTGGCCCAAGTGATGGAGAAAAGGGACCAGAGGATAAGAAAACCTAGCGGTAGATACAAAAAGCATTTCCGAATCTCAACAACGGTCAATCGGGAAAGGTTATGCAACCAGAGCCCGAATAAAATCATGGAACCCAATTGGATGAATGCTTTTTTTGGCAGATCGGAAAAGTTGGAAAGATCTTGCAGGACTATAAACGGTGCCAGAAGGACAATCCCGCCCAACATCCAAACCAAAATCTTATCCCGATTTTCAACGGCAACGACGCTCACTCCGGCCTTGCCCGGCATCGAATTCAGATGGGCTATGACCTCCTGAAGCGGCACATCCAGTTCGCGCGCAATTTCAGCCGGACTCTTTCGCCCGGCGTGCCGTTGCAGGTATTTCAGCTTCTTCTTGGAAAGCGCCATATTATGTTATCCAACCAATTTGGCATACTATTTTTGGCTGCCGGAATTACTTTTGTGGTCCAAGATTATTTTGCGATATTTTTGGGCATTTTCGGTATTTGGATCCAATTCCAGCGCTCTTTCTAAATAAGGGATACTCTCCGCCTTACGTTCGGGAATGTTGATCAGCAATTCTCCCATGCCTTTATGCGCGCGTGGCGAATCTTTCTTCAGGGCCAGGGCTCTGGAAAATGCCGATTCTGCTTCTGCAAATTTTCCCATGGATGCGGCCGTGCTTCCCATTAAGGAATGATAAAAGCTGTTTTGTGGCAATAATTCCGTCGCTAGCCGGTATTGTTTCAAAGTATCCTCATGGCGGCCCTGAATTTGGTAAACCTGGCCCAGCCCACCTTGCAGGAATCCATCTTGAGGCAATATCTTCGTTGCATGTTCGAGAACCGTTGTCGCCTTGTCAAACTCCTGCAGGTCTCCGTATGCCTGGGCCAGATAAAACAGGTTGAATCCATTATGAGGATAGGCGCGATCGAAGGCTTCAAGGTGATGGAGCGCCTCCTTGGGCCGCCCTGTGACAGCATAAGCCCTGCCTATCAGGTGCTGCGTGTCTTTGCGGAAGGAATTGTATTTCCTGACTTTTTCTCCAAGATTGATAACCACCTGCCAATCCTCCTTGCGGTTCATGGCGTGACGTTGGGAGCGAAAGAATCGGTCGGCTTTCATCCAGCGATATTGCACTGAAGTCCAGACCACGATTAGGACCAGACCCGCCACCACTCCACTCAGGGCCAATCCCTTTTGCCGGAAACGCCAGAAGGGCCGGCGCGTTTCAAGATCGGCCGAACCCGCCGAATAAAGTCCCGCCGCAAACAACGCCAATGCGAAGGGCGGCATGGCACGGTAAAAAGGAAAGCTGAAAAGCGCATCCACGCCCAATCCGCAAATTCCCGCCACAAAGGCGGTAGCCGCCAGTTGGTCTTTGCTCGAACCGGAAACCCCCGTCACACGCCACGCTTGTTTTAGGATTAAAGTCAGCGACCAGAACAGAAAAACAAGAAAAGGGATTCCCAATTCGGCTGTGACCTGCAAATAATCATTATGGGCTTCGGCAGGCCTACGGAGCATGGTCAGTCCCCGCTGCGAACCACCTTTGCTGGCTGCGAGCGGATAATGAACGATGAAATTATACAGACCCACACCCCTTGCCGGGTGATCTTTTATCATTTCCAGAATATTGCTCCAAAGGGCCAGTCGTTCCTTACCACTTTCCCCATATTTCTTAACTGGGATCTCATTTTCATTGTCCTCGACCACTTCATTCTGAAGGGCTATTCTAACGCCCGTTAAAGCCCGCGCCGCTTCTCCCCACCGCCAGGTCATGCCGTCGTCGGGGGTGTAATTCGTGGTCAGGACCAAAAGGATGAATGAAGTTGCGCCGGGAATGTATAGCTGACGATTTACGACAGGCAGTTTCCCTTTCTTGAAAATAAATACCATAAATATGAGGCCTGCCAGAATGATTTCCGCCATCACCGACAACCAGGCCGCCCTCGTAAATGTGTAGAAGAGGTAGGTCGCCATAACGGTTGTCGATAGAGCGCCAAACCAGATGGCCGGAGAGCGCCGGGCCGATAGAAATAACGCTGCCCCGGCTGGCAGGGCTATGATCATCATTTGTGCCCCCATGTTCTTATTGGCAAATGTCGATGCGGGTGAAGCGGTCTGTTTGACCAATTCCACATCATACAAATATTGAGCGCACCCCAGCGAGGCGACCAACGTTCCGGAAATAGCAATAGAGACTAGCAGCCGATTGATTTGACCCGGTCTGCCCAAGGATTGCAGGGCGAGAAAAAATACTGTCCCACAGGCGCACCAATGCGCCCAAATGGTGAAACCTCCATAGGGCTCCTGGGCCCAAAACAACGACAAAAGCGCCCACCCGACAAATCCAGCCAAGGGAAGATACAGGGGGCATTTATTGATTTTCAAACGGCCTTTGCGAGCAGCTTGAACAAACCAGAAGGTCAGCCAGAGCAATGTTCCGATTTGGATACAAACCGCTTTCGGCATATTGGTGTAATCCCAATTGCGCTCGAAGACAAGAAGCGGCGCTACGACAATAAGAATCGGTAGGATCAGGTTTTCGCAGGTTTCCCAAACGTCCCTCTCCTTAATGACTTTGGCTGCGGAATCGTTTCCCATAACGGCCAACACCTGCTCCACCGGGATCTTCAATTCCCGGGAGATTTGCGAGGCCGCTTTTTTGCCCGAGAATCGCTGGATGTATTTTATTTTTTTATTGGAGAGCGTCATGCGTGCAACTTCATTGCCATTGAATACAGCCTATCTCAAATTCGCAGATAAACTATGTTGGTAGCGTCACGGTGGCAAATGCCGGTCGGCCTGGCCGATTCACCGTCCCTGACCAAAGAGAACGACGTGTATTGTTTTCAAACAGATCGATAAATCCAGCAAAAGAGAGTAATGGCGGACGTAATAGAGGTCGTATTTTAATTTTTCAACCGCGTCCCGGTCATTTTCCCCATAGGGATAGTTGACTTGTGCCCAGCCTGTTATACCCGGTTTCACCAGATGGCGAAAATGATAAAATGGAATCTTATTTTCATAAATATCAACGATTTTTTTCCATTCAGCCCTCGGCCCGATGACACTCATTTCGCCCCGCAGGACATTCCACAATTGGAGCAACTCGTCCAGTCGGGTAATTCTCAGGAGTGAGCCGACACGGGTGATGCGCTTGTCTTCCGGGCGTGTGTATAGATCCTTCTCTTCAGATCCGACCACCATGGTGCGAAATTTATACAAGGTGAACGGCTTTTCATCGCGTCCCACACGAACCTGTTTGAATACGACCGGTCCAGCGCTGCTCAGCCTGACCGCCATGGCAACGATTACCAGTATGGGCCACAGGAGAAGGAATCCCACCAACGCGAAAATTATATCGAATATCCGTTTGGCCCTCTCGTAAGTCAAACTGCTGTTGAGCCGAAACCCTTCTTCGAACGCCCAATAGGGAGACACCTGGGAAACGGGCACCATTTTCCAATGAGTCGCAAAAAATGTATAGAGCGTCTGCACTTGGGCTTTCATGAAATGGATCGAGACCAACTTTTCCAATAGGGATTGCGGTAAATCCTCCGCTTTTTCAGCGATAACAATGGAATCCACCTCCTGTCCCCTGGTTTCCAGAGCATCGATCAGATCCCCCTGAATTATGGGGGATGATGGATCACCAGGAATCAGGTTGGCCCCATCTTTTTCCTGGGTGGGATCGAAAAAAACCAGATTTTGGGGCCAATTGTTGGATTTAAGGACATGAAAGAAATCTACCGCCTGTTCTCCAGCACCCACAATATAAAGGGACCGCTTGACCTGTGTTTTACGCGTTAAGGCAGCCAACATATAGCGGACCGTCAGCGACCAGAGTGGAAAGACGATCAGGACCAAGGCGACATTAGCCCTCGCCGCTATGACTCCGGTCAAAAAGTAAATGAGAAACAATACGAGGAAAAAATTGACGACCGAGGCAATGACATGCTCGCTCACGAAGCGTAAACTGCTCATATCATTGGAGCGATTATAACCGCCGATCACGACCATGGTCAAAATTGTCGTTGGGAGCAGAACAAAGAACACATAGGGATCAAAATAGGAGGCGAAATTTTCCGAAAACCTCACCCGCAGGGACAGCGCGTAAAACCCGGTCAGGCAAAATACATCCAGCAACACGAGGAACAGTTTGAAAAAAATCCGACTCATGGTAAATAACCGCTCCCGCATTATACCTCTCTTAACGGCTTCCTCTTGATGATTTTGGCCGGGTTGCCCGCAACGACCGCCCCATCCGGCACATCCTTGACCACCACCGCACGCGCCCCCACCACAGAACCTTTACCGACGGATACACCCGGCCCGACAAAGGACTCGCTGCAGACCCAGCTTCCATCCCCAATGGATATGGGTGGCGTTAGAAGGGGCAGGTTGGGTTTACGAATATCATGCGACCCCGCGCACAAATGGGCCCGGTGCGAAATCAACACATTGGCCCCGATGGAAATTTTGCCCAGACTGTAAACATCGACCCCCCAACCCACGGTGGACCAATCTCCGATCGAAAAATTCCACGGATAAAAAATACTTGCCGACGGGTAGATCCTCACTTCGCGACCGACCTGCGCCCCGAAGATTCTCAACAGAAAATTTCTCCACCCGTAAAAGTGGCGTGGACTGAACCTGAAAAAGGGCTTGCCCACCGCCCAGGCAACGCGGGCCAGCAAAACCCCTTTGTCATAGTTCAGGTTCCTCCGGTGGGCGGAAATATCGATCTGTGGAATTTCATTCATCGCACCAATTCACGAAACAGGCCCATTAATGACACAAACTATTCATTATGAAAGAAGAAACTGGCTGTCCTCACAACCATCGACGATTATATAATGAACCTTCAATCAACCCTGACACAATCCGGCCTCGGCCCACTCCCCACCACCCATTCGTAAACGGACTTGATTTGAGCGGCAATGTTTTCCCATT
>JAJFLT010000345.1 GCA_021772555.1 Opitutales bacterium
AAAAAGCCGTCCTCGAAACCGGACTGCGCGCCTCCCTTTGTTTCGAGCTGACCGATCGGGACGGCCCCCAGGTGGCCCAGGATGGAATTGATGAGAATGTGGAATTCATCAAGGCCAAGCAGGGCGAAAATTCCTCCCGCATCAAGGCCCTCTTCGGCCTTCATGCCGCCTTCATTATCAACGACGACACCCTGGGAAAAGCGGTTGACGCGGCTCGTGAATTGGATGTCGGTTTTCACATCCACACCGCCGAGGACCAGGCGGATCAGGACGACAGCCTGAAAACCCACAACATGCGGGTCGTGGAGAGGTTGCACAAATTCGGCGTCCTCGGTCCGCAGACGATTTGCGCCCACTGTATCCATGTCGATGACAGAGAGATGGATTTACTGGCCGAAACGAACACCATCGGAATGCATTTACCGCAATCCAACCTGAACAACGCGGTGGGCGTGGCCGATGTCGTAAAACTTATCGAAAAAGGCATCCTCTATGGTTTGGGAACGGATTCCATGACCAACAACATGCTGGAAGAAGCACGCGTCGCTCTCTGGGCCCAACATATCAGCAAGGCCAACCCCAGCGTTGGTTTCATGGAAGTCTGGGATGCTCTCCTGGTCAACAACCGCAAAATCCTCGGTCGCTATTGGGATGAGAATATCGGCACATTGGAGGAAGGCGCTTTGGCCGACATTGTCCTCATGGATTACTATCCGCCGACTCCGTTTGATGAAAATTCTTTTATCGGCCACATGTGTTTTGGGGTGGCCCATTCTTCCGTGCGCACCACCATCGCCAGCGGAAAGGTGCTCATGCGCGATCACCAGCTTATTGGAATCGATGAGGAACGCATCGCCGCGCGCGCCAGAGAGCTTTCCAAAGCCCTTTGGGACCGTTTTTAATCTTTGAATATGACTGAAATCCAATTCCCCCTCATAATACTCGCGGCCGGCGCATCGTCGCGCATGGGTGAGCCCAAGGGGCTGGTAAAAGTGGGGCGGGTTTCCTGGCTGGAGGTTCAGTTGCGGCGGTTTCAGGCTGCCGGAGGCGTTGAAGCGGTAGTGGTGCTCGGTTTTGATCGGGATCGGTACATGGTAGAAATATCCCGGTTGATGGGGGAGGGGCCCGAAGGGTTGCCGGGCATCCATCTGGTTGAAAATCCGAAACCTGAGAGGGGCCCTTTTTCGTCCCTCATGGAAGGATGGGGGTGTTTAAAGGAAAAGAGACCCGGATCGGCCGCATATATTATGCCGGTGGATGTGCCATGCCCGCCGGGGCAAGTATTTCAGGCCTTAAGCGATGCATTGGAGCCGGGAGTCGAAGTCTGCGTTCCACAACATCAAGATCGAGGAGGCCACCCCATTTTAGCCACCGCTGCTTTTATGGAAAAATTGGCCTCACTACCCATCGCTGACCCTAATTCGCGTCTGGATTGGCAAATAAAAAACCTGCCGCCGGAAAAAATACGCAAAGTCACGGTCGAGGACGAACTTGTTCTCATGAACCTGAATCGAAAAGAAGATCTTCTGGCTGTACGGAGCTGGATTGAAGCGCTTTAAAACGAAAAAATTGAAAGGAAGAATAATAATATGATTACGGAAGACATAATTCGCAGTGTTCCCAAAGTTCAATTACACGACCATCTTGACGGTGGTTTGAGGCCGCAAACGGTCATCGATCTGGCCAAAGATATCGGCTACAAGGAATTACCTTCGGCCGATCCCCAGGTCTTGGCGGACTGGTTTCACAAAGGGGCCAACAAGGGCAATCTGGTCGAATACCTGGAGGGTTTTGTCCATACCTGCGGGGTCATGCAGACCAAGGAAGCCCTTGTTCGGGTGGCCTACGAAGTGATGGAAGATATGCACCGTGACGGGGTTTGCTATATCGAGACTCGCTTTTGCCCGCACCTGCACACCGACGGCGGGCTCTATTTGGAGGAAGTGGTTGGATCTGTTCTGGAGGGGCTGGAAAAAGGAAAAAAAGATTTCGGGGTCGATTTCGGGTTGATTATTTGTGGAATGAGAAACCTGCGGCGGTCGCTCGAAATGGCCGAGCTGGCCGTAAACTTCCGCAACAACGGTGTGGTCGGTTTCGATTTGGCGGGGGAGGAGGGCGGCTATCCGCCCAAGGAACACCTGGACGCCTTTCAGTTTATCAAAAGGGAAAACTTCAGCATCACGATCCACGCCGGGGAAGCCTTCGGCAAACAGTCCATCTGGCAGGCCATCCAGTATTGCGGAACGCACCGGATCGGTCATGCCACCCGCCTGGTCGAGGATATGGGCTTCGATAAGAATGGCCGGGTGGTTTCCCTGGGACCTTTATCCCAATACATTCTGGACAAGAGAGTGCCTCTAGAGATTTGTCTCTTAAGCAATGTTCACACCGGCGCGGTGGATAAATTGGAGAACCATCCGTTTGGAGAACTTTTCCGCATCGGATTCCGAGTCTTTCTCAATACGGATGACCGGCTTATGAGCGACACCACCTTGACCAAAGAGTATCAGATCGCCTCAGAGGTTTTTGGACTGGATTTGAAGGATATCGAGAAGCTGACCCTCAACGCCATGAAGTCTGCCTTTTGCTTCCACAAAGAGCGGTTGAGGATTATTTACGATGTTATCAAACCGGGATTCAAAGAGATGTGCAGAAAGCTTTCCGCCAGTTAGGGCGTGTTAACACGCTTTGGACTTTAATCATCCTGTTCGCCCGTGATCATATCTGGCGGCACGTTGGAGAGACCCTCCATTATGGTGGAGGTGCCTTGTTGCGCCTTCAGCATACTGTCCTGATGAAGGGACTTCATGCCGTTGCGCATGGCGATTCGTTTTAATACGGCCGTTTCCACTTTCGTGTTGATCCCCTTGGTCAACTCCTCGCTGTTGGTCATCAGTTCGTGGATGCCGACACGCCCTTTGTAGCCGAGGCCCCCGCACATGGGGCATCCGCTCTCAGGCGCGCGAAAAATTTCGCCGCACCAGCCGAGGGCTTTTTCAATAATTTCCTTCTCGCTGTCTACCGGGGTATAAGCCTCTTTGCAGTTTTTACAAACCCGGCGCATGAGGCGCTGGGCGCAAACCACCAGCAGGGACGCTGAAATCATAAACGGCTCGATTCCCATATCATCAAAACGGGCGATGGTGCTGGGGGCATCATTGGTATGCAGGGTGCTCAGCATTAAGTGACCCGTGAGGGCTGCCTCGATGGCGATTTCGGCGGTCTCCTGGTCACGGATTTCCCCCACCAGAATAACGTCGGGGTCCATACGCAGATAACACCGCAAGGCCGCCGCAAAAGTCAGCCCAATCTCTTTTTTCATCTGCATCTGGTTGATGCCGGAAAGTGTGTACTCGATCGGGTCCTCGGCCGTTTGCACATTGATTCCCGGGTGGGCCACCTCGCCCAAAGCCGCGAACAGGGTCATTGATTTACCCGAACCGGTTGGGCCGCAGTGCAGCAGCATCCCGTAGGGCAAGGTTATTTGCTTGCGGTAGCGGGACAGGTTTTCGTCCGAAAATCCCAATGCCGTGATGGGCAAAGTCGATTTGCTTTTGTCAAGAATACGCATAACCACCTTCTCTCCGAAATTCATCGGACCGGTGGCGACACGAAGGTCGATATTCATATTCTTTTTGGTGTACTTCTTAAATACGATACGGCCATCCTGAGGTAGCCGTTTTTCTGCGATGTCCAAATCGCT
>JAJFLT010000346.1 GCA_021772555.1 Opitutales bacterium
GACTGAAGGCAGGTCCGGACACGCGCCGGACCGGTCTTCCTTGGGCAGGAGATAAAAAGTCTTTCCATTTACTCTAGTTTTGTTAAGTTTATCAGCTTGCCAAAATGAGTTCGGTCAAAACTCCGTGCAACACGCGGGTCCGGCCCATTGGGTTCAATCCAGTAATCAAACGATTTATGAAAAAAATATATATGGTAGAGGACAATCCCGACAATGCCGAGTTGGTTGTGGACATGCTCTCCGATCTATACGATATAACACGGTTTTCCAGCGCGGTTGAGCTACTTACCTTCCTTTATAAGCCGGATACTGAAAAGCCGAGCATTTTTATCCTGGACATCAGTTTGCCGGGAATGGACGGGGTCACCTTGATGAAAAAGATAAAGGATGAGCCGAACTACAATGGTATCCCCATGATTGCCCTCACCGCACATGCCATGAAGGATGACAAAAGGCGTTTTATCGATTCCGGGTTTGACGGCTATGTGAGCAAACCGATTGTCGATGAAGACATTCTCATAGATGAAATTTCAAGAGTAATTGGCGGGTAGCGGGTTTTGAAGTGGTCAGTTCCATGGTTGCCGCGAATTTCCCTATGGGTTTTGCCCATGGGGATTTTGCTGTTTTTGCTCCTGATTGTTTCCCGTCCGGACCTTATATCGACTGAGATAATCAGCCAACAGCAGGCAGTGGGTACGCTCATTGTGTCGGCCCTGCTCTTGATCCTGATCCAATTCCACCGCACCAATCAGAGACTGGTGGAGGTCTTGAAGGTGGCCAATGCCATTGGCCGGGGTGATTACGAGGTTCGTTCGAAAGTCAAGGGCCGTGACCACATCGGCCGGCTCTCTCACGCCACCAACCTGATGGCGGCCAAAATCGGTGCTTCCATCATGGAACTGGAAGATTCGCAGAGAAAACTGGAAGAATCGCAGGCGGATTTAGAGGAACAAAACCGGGAACTCTCTGATAGTGTGGAACTACGGAAAAAATTTGGAGAGTATTTGTCACGCATATCCTCAATCGAGGTCAATGTGATCGCCAATGCGACCCTCGATTCGCTGATAGAAATTTCCAATTGCCAGGTGGGCATTTTTTATCTCTTCAACAAGCAAAGAGGTGAATTCAACTCCATCAGTCAGCGAGGCCTGGACCAGTCATTCCTCAGAAATTTTACCGGCGCCGATGCTATGGAAGGGTTGCCCGGAGAAATCATGCGCCGTAAGGAATGGATCACACTGGAAGACATCGACCCCGAAGCGCTGCCTGACCTGAATCTCGGTTTCACCAAAGCGAAGATCAAGAATTTCTACGGAATACCCATACAATTTCAGAATAAATTTTTGGGGGTTATTGTTTTAGCGGGGATCAGCAGGGTCGATCCCAATACCCGCCAGGTCTTGTTCAACCAGATCGAGGCACTCGGCAACTCCCTGTTTAACGCCAATACCTACCGGGCGGTGCAAAAACAGTCCATTCTCCTCGAGGAAGCCAACCAGGATTTGCTGGATGCGCACAGGCACAAGAGCGAATTTGTGGCCAATATGAGCCACGAATTGCGCACACCGCTCAATTCTATTATCGGATTTTCCGGAATATTGCTGAAAAACCGCAAAGGCGTATTGGGTGAAAGCGAGTTGAACCGGGTGGAGAAAATCAATCGAAACGGCAAACACTTGCTCAGCTTGATCAACGACATTCTCGATCTTTCCAAGATCGAATCGGGGCGCATGGACATCGTCGATGAAGATACCGATCTACTCCCCGTTCTGCGCGATGTGGTGGAAATGCTTCAACCCCAGGCCGACGCCAAACAGTTGAACCTGATTTACCAATGCCCCCAAGAATCCCTGTGGACACAGACTGATGGTTATAAGTTGAAACAGGTGCTCATCAACCTGGTGGGCAACGCCATCAAGTTTACCAAAGAGGGAGCAGTGCGTCTGTCCGCCACTGTCCAGGATGGCAGAAAGAAAAGGATCCGCATCCAGGTGATCGATAATGGCATCGGCATACGACCCGACAGCATGGACTTGATATTCCAGGCCTTCAGCCAGCAGGACAGCAGCACCTCGCGCGATTTCGGGGGCACCGGTTTAGGTTTGACCATTTCCCGCTCCATTATCGAGTTGCTGGGAGGAACCTTGACGGCCTCCAGTGAAGGAGTCAACAAAGGCGCTACCTTCACGGTTGACCTGCCTTTAAAAGGCGCATCCGAGCCCACTGCCGCAAAAAGCAAGACCACACCGCCGGCAGAGGAGAAAAAACCGGCAGAAAAACCCGTCGCTGCAAAAAAACTGCTTAAAGAAACGGTTTCGGCTCTTTCCCCAAGAAAAGTGGAGAAAGCGAAATCATCGAACGATTTGAAGAAAATTTTACCCATTGCACCGGGAAAACTCATCCTGGTTGTGGACGACGACCCCGACGCCAGGGAGTTTATCGTTCAATATGTAAAAGATTTAGGTGCCGATGCGATCGAGTGCGGTGAACCTCGAAAAGTTCCCGCAATTGTCAAAGAGCGCAAGCCCGATTTGATCACATTGGACATCATGATGCCGGAAAGCAATGGTTGGGAAGTCCTTGGCGCTTTGAAGGCCGATCCGGAAACCGCCGAAGTGCCCGTTGTGATCGTCAGCATGGTAGCCGATCGACAAAAAGCGGTCACCCTCGGAGCGGTGGACGCATTGACCAAACCGGTGGTGCAAAAAGACTTCCTCGCCTGCATCCGCCGGACCCTTAACTCGGATAAAATCACCAACCGAAAAATACTCATTGTGGATGATTTGGTCGAATACCAGGAGTTGATGAGGCTTTGGCTGGATGACAGCATTAACGAAATCCATACCGCCAGCAACGGCAAGGAAGCCCTCAAAGTCCTCGAAACCTTTACCCCCGATGTAGTGTTTCTAGACCTCATGATGCCGGTTATGGATGGATTGACCTTTCTTCAGGAATTCCGGTCCATGGAAAAATTTGCCGATGTTCCCGTCATCGTGATTACGGCCAAAAGCCTGTCCGTGGCGGAGCGAAAATGGCTTGAATCGCGAGCGGAAAAAATCATGGTCAAGGGGGAAGAGATGTTTAACGAACCGGTGATCGATTGATCTCCTGGCATACCTGCTTTTTGGCCATCGCGACTTTTGAAAATAAAATCAAATCCAGACTTTATTCCGGAATTTGGAAATATCGATTGGAATAAAACGGTTTTTCGGCTATAAGATTGGAAAATTAGTGGTATTGATAATAAACCAACGTAGCAGGATAGGAATTCACAATTGAACACACATTGCGTGAATATTAAATTTTTGACATCGAGGATCACTCGGAATAACCCAAAACCAAGAATTGAGGTCCGGTGAATAGGGGGTGGAATGCTGGAAAACGATTTACAGGAAAATTTCCTTAAAATGCATATCCTCGTGGTGGACGACCATGAGGATAATCTCGATCTTATCTTGGCCTTGCTCGAAGATCATGGCTATGAGAACCTGCATACAGCCAAAGATGGAAGAAAAGCTCTCGATTTAATCGAAGGCCCAACGCATATAGACCTGGTTCTGCTGGATATCAATATGCCGGTTATGAACGGTTATGAGGTCCTCGAATACATGAGTGACAAGGAGGAACTTCGCCTCATACCGGTCATCATGGTTACCGCATTGGACCAATTGGACAGCGTCATCCGGTGCATCGAGGGCGGGGCGGAGGATTATTTGACCAAACCGGTGGAAGAAACACTCTTGCAGGCCCGCGTCGGGGCCAGCCTGGAACGCAAATTCCTGCGGGACCAGGAAAGACGCCTCTTTCGGCAAGTGGAGAAAGAAAAAAGAAAATCGGAAACGGTTCTCTTCAATGTCTTGCCCCGAAGTATTGCTGAAAGGCTGAAAAAAGGAGAGGACAATATTGCTGAAAACATACCTGATGCTACCGTCCTTTTTGCCGACCTGGTCGGGTTCACCAAATTATCTTCCCAAATCAGCCCCGATACCCTGCTCTACATTCTCAACCATATTTTCAGCGCCTTTGATAAAATGGTGCTCGATTTTCGCCTGGAAAAAATCAAGACCATCGGCGATTCCTACATGGTGGTGGGTGGTATACCACCGAATGTTGAGAACCATGTGGAAAATTGCCTGGAGTTTGCTTATGCCAGCCTCCACTACATGAACAAGTTTAACGGAGACCATAACATGAGCCTGCAATTGCGCATCGGTATGCATGTAGGTCCCATCGTGGCCGGGGTCATCGGCCAGACCAGGTTCTCCTACGATTTATGGGGCGAAACCGTCAATTTGGCCAGCCGCATGGAGTCGCTTGGCCTGCCCGGCACCATTCAGGTGTCGGAAGAAGTTTACCAACGGCTGTCGGTCAAAGATGGCTTTGCTCCAAGGGGTGTCATCGAAGTAAAAGGCAAAGGATCCATGACGACCTATATTTCGACCCTCGAATCCCAGCCTGAAGCAGCCGGCCATTCTTTAGACGAAGGGCTTGCCCCGCCCGTTTCCTGATTGATTGCAGACTTTTGTCTAACCAGGGCCGCTCGAATCCCTTGCCATCATAATTGCCTAGCGGATAGCCATCACGTCATGGTTTGGGCTTATATTTCCTGTCTTCAATACTAAACAACCACCATCGTTTAAATCGATTGCGGCCACGAGACTGTCTCTCAAAATAGATTCTGGCCCTCTGCTCCGAAGTAGTCTCCACCTCGAACCAATGTTTTCGTACGTAGGATTCGGAACTCCCGTGTTTGCACGGCCCCGTCTCGCGCCAGCTATGTAGAACAAAAGCGATGACTAGGGCGTTCCCACGCCAGACGAACTCGCGTGGCAAACCTGGTCCACCCGCCGCCATTGCATTCGTGTCTGCAGTTGCGACAACAGGTTTGATTGATTCTGACACAAATGCCTGTTTCGTTCCGGCCTTCATCATGATTAACTTACCTAGTGTAGTGTTTGGTGAATTCAATTCAAAATAAAAACTAGAACCTATCT
Organism: Opitutales bacterium; assembly: GCA_021772555.1. Classification (GTDB taxonomy): domain Bacteria; phylum Verrucomicrobiota; class Verrucomicrobiia; order Opitutales; family UBA2987; genus JAJFLU01. The sequence continues at coordinate 4,995 of JAJFLT010000346.1, forward strand.
AAAAAAGATTGTCTCTCACCTGCACAAATACAATAGGTTCTAACCTTATGAAAATTTATGTTTATCATAAGTGCAGCACTTGCCGGAAGGCTTTACAATGGCTGGATCGTCATGGTCTGGATTATGCCGACCTGCCCATCGTGGAAACTCCTCCTTCGGCGGAAGAACTGCGTTTTATGTTGGAATCCTATGAAGGTGTGGTGAGGAAGCTTTTCAATACCTCGGGCTTGCTTTACCGGGGCATGCAGCTGAAGGACCGGCTGCCCGGCATGTCCGTTGAGGATTCGCTGACCCTGCTGCAATCCAACGGCATGTTGATAAAACGGCCTTTTGTGCTGGCCGAATCCTTCGGGTTGGTCGGTTTCAGGGAAGCCGTTTGGGAAAAACGATTGTTGCCCTGCGGGTAAGGCCCCGCAATTTCAAGTCGGGTTCAGAACCGGAACAACAATTGGGTGTAAAAGAAATCGGTATCGTTAGAGGCGCCGGTCTGTTTGATAAAATTTCCCGCGAAAAAGTGACTGTATCCGAATAGCAGGGAAGTGTGGGCGTTTATCGCATAGGTGGCCGTTAGATCGAATTCGCTTCCGATTTCTTTATCAGATGCGGGAAATCCCAAGCGGACAGCGCCTCCGCCTGCATTGTAAAAGGCGTCCGTGGCTTCCGCCCGGCGGAAAAAATGGTGCGCCATTTTGAAACCCACCTTTTTGGCTGGTTTGAGATTCAGGCCCAGACTAAAGTCGAGGATGTTCTGCCGGCCCACGATGTCGATGTAACCCAAATAGGC
>JAJFLT010000347.1 GCA_021772555.1 Opitutales bacterium
GCGGCGGATAACCACCAATTAGCCAACGCCCGGTTTTTGGAGCAACATGGCGGATGTGTCGTCCTCGAGCAGAGCCGCATGGGAACCTTGCGGGAGGAAGTTCTTGAATTGATCTACAACGATTGGCTGCTGGCGAAATTCCGGCAAAACCTGGAGCGCATCGAGAGAGGTGTCTGCTCGAAAAAAATCGCCCAAGACTTGGAAAACCTGGCGATCAACCTGCGCGGTCCGGAAAGACCCCGTCGCGCTAAAATGCAGATGCCCGCATGATGATGGCCGAACAAAAAATATTTATGCTGGGGGTCGGTGGAATGGGAATGACCCCATTGGCCATTTACCTGCGTCAAATGGGCTGCACGGTTTGTGGTTTCGATGACAATTTGAACTCTTCCGTTGGCGCTCTTCTGCGAAAAGCCGGAGTGGAAATGATCGATGGCCCCGTTCTGCCCCAAAAAGTGGATAAGGTCGTTTATTCGCCCGCCATTTCCCTTCGGCACCCGATTTTCAAAGATGCCTGCCAACGCGGCCTGCCCATGCTTCGCCGGGGAGAAATGATGGCCGAGGTTCTCGCACCCAAGAAGGTTGTCGCGGTGGTCGGAAGCCATGGAAAAACCACCACCGCCGGGATGTTGGTACACTCTCTTTTACGAAACGGATTCCCCGTTGGCTATTTGGTGGGCGCTCTTTTTGATGCGGACGATCTACTTCCGGCACGTTATTCCGAAAGCGATTTGGTGATCGCCGAAATCGATGAAAGCGACGGCACCATAGACCTTTTCAATCCCGAGATCACCCTCGTTCTCAACCTCGACTGGGACCACACCGATTATTATGCTAGTCCCCGACAATTGGAGGAAAAGTTCAAAGCTCTCTTCCATCGAACAAGGAAAACGCTTTTCCTGCCCGCGAACTGCCAAAAACTGAACCGTTTGTCGGCGGATGTGGACATCGAAAAATTCTCGTTAGGCACCGGCGGCGATTATCACTTCAGGTTCATGGAAACCGGCCGGGGTTATTTAAGATTGGGGCTGGGCGGTCGTTTCCCCGAGCAAACGGAATTGCTTTCGGCTGAAGCCCCATTTAACGGGGAAAATGCTTTGGCCGCACTGGCCGTCAGCCACTACCTGTCCGGTTTCCTGTGCCCGGATAGTCTGGAGGATTTTCCCGGTATCCGCCGACGCCAGAAAAAGCTCTACGATTCGGAAACATGGGTCGTTTTCGAAGACTACGCCCATCACCCGCAGGAAATAGAGGCCATGATTAGTTTTGCCCGCGAGACTTATGCGGATCGCAAATTAATCGTGGTTTTTCAACCGCATCGTTTTTCCCGGACACTGCAACTCAAGATGGAACTGGCTCATTCCCTGGAAGGGACCGATGAACTTTTTCTCCTGGAAGTTTATGCGGCCAGCGAGGCTCCCCTGGAAGGCGGATCAAGTGATGACCTCGCGCAATGTTTTTCAGAAAATTTATCGTTCCGTAAAGTTTCCTCTTATTCTCGGCTGTCCCCTCTTTTGATGGAGAAAACCGGCGAACCATCCATCGTCCTTTTCCTGGGAGCGGGCGACATAGATCAATGGGCCCACACCTTTGTCCATGAACTACCTCCAGCCGATCAACGCAACCGCGTGGATTTTACCCCCAATCCGGGTGATAATAATTCATGGTGGAAAAATCTGCGATCAGTAGTCGATCCCGAGACCTCGTTATCGACCGGAGTTCCCCTGGCTGATAAAACGACTCTGCGGGTGGGCGGACCCGCTTTCTTTTATGCCGAACCCGCTGGTGTGGACGATTTGAGTCTGCTTCTCAAGAGCGCCGCCGATCGATCCCTGCCCGTTTACTTTTTAGGTCGCGGCTCCAACCTGCTTGTTCCCGACGACGGTTTTGAAGGCCTCGTTATACGGCTGAACCATCCATTCTGGCGAACCATCGAACCGCTGGAAGGGAGCCGGCTTTGGGTGGGCGGAGGTGCCCGCCTGAAACAGATTTGCGGAGAAGCATGCCGCCTCGGTTTTGTCGGGTTTGAGTTTCTGGAGGGAATTCCCGGCTCTTTGGGAGGGTCCCTGCGGATGAATGCCGGAGCTATGGGTGGCTGGATTTTCGATGTTGTGGAAGAAGTTCAGTTCATGACTTTGGACGGAGTTTTGAAAACCCTCCCGCGCGAGAAATTTCAGGTGGGTTACCGGGAATGCCGCGAACTCTGCCGGGCCGTGGCGGTGGGGGCCGTTCTGTGTGCTCGGGATAGCGCTCCGAGCGGCTCGATCAAGGCGACTCTGGAAAAGGTTTCTCAAAAACGCAAAGGCTCCCAACCGAGAGAACCGAGCGTTGGCTGCATCTTTAAAAATCCGCAGGATTCTTATGCCGGACGAATCATCGATGAACTCGGTTTGAAAGGGCTTCGTGTGGGAGAGGCGGAAGTATCCCAGGTGCACGGAAACTTTATCATCAATCGAGGTGGCGCCACATGCGGAGACGTCGTCAACCTGATCCGCAGTATCCGCCGGGAAGTGCAAAAGCGGACCGGCATTGAACTTCAGCCCGAGGTCCTCCTCATGGGTAAAACCTGGGAGCAGGTCTTATGAACGACGATGTCCGCATAGCCGTTATTTTAGGCGGACCTTCCGAGGAGCGCGAGGTTTCACTGGCCACCGGTAAGGCTGTGGCGGAAGCCTTGAGGCAAAATTTTGAAGTCGATCTCTTTGACATCCAAAATGAAGCATTGCCGCCCGGCCTGGATCCTGAACGACATATCGTTTTCTCCGCCTTGCATGGCCGGTTTGGGGAGGACGGCGGTATCCAGAGCCAATTGGAGGCGGCTGGCATCGCTTATGCGGGGACTGGCCCGGAGGGAAGTCGACTATGCTTTGCCAAAGAAGAAACCAAGGCCAAGGTTGAGGCCGTCGGGGTGCGGGTAGCACCAGGATTGTCTTTTCAGGTTCCGGGATCGCTTCCGGGATCCGAGCAAATTTCCCGGCTGGGTTCTTCCTTTGTTCTAAAACCCGACCGGCAGGGCAGCAGCATCGATTTGTTTATGATCGATGGACTAGAAAATTTATCCACCGTGTTGGACGATCTAAAACCCGGACATTGGCTTTTGGAAAAGAGAATTCGGGGTCGCGAACTAACGGTTGGAATGCTCCGCGGAAAATCCCTCGGTCTGGTCGAAATTCGACCCCATGACGGCATTTACGATTATTGCCACAAATACACCAAAGGTCTCACCGAATACATCTTTCCGGCCCGGGTGGAGCCCGCCGTCGAATCGGAAATCCGCCGCGCTGCGGAACTGGCTTACGCCGTTTGCGGCTGCCGTGATTTTGCCAGAATTGATTTTATGTTGAATGATAAAGAAGAGAGTTATTTCCTTGAGATCAACACCATGCCCGGCCTCACAGCAACAAGTTTACTGCCCATGAGCGCTTCCTGCGCCGGTTATGATTTTCCCCAACTTGCTCTTGAACTGGTTATGCCTGCCAGGCAGCGCATCCTGTCCACCACAGCCACTGTCGAATCGTGAAAGAACCTTCTTCCAAGTCTAACCGTTCTTCCGCTGCTTCGCTCACTTGGCGAACCATTGAGCAAAAGGGCAATCGCAAAGCGGTTACGGATCTGGCGCGTAAACGCAAACGGCAGGTTTACCTGAAAACGGCGGTAGCGTTTTTGGCGGTCATTCTTTTAATATCATCTTTGGGTTTGAGTGTTTATTTTTTCCAGACAATTCGCGCCCAATTCTCGATTTCCGGTTCCTCCGAGCCTCTTAGATTGATTCATTTCGAGACGGACGGCGTTCTCACCCGTGAGTGGTTCGCAACCACGGTTCCCATCGCCAGAGGGACCAAGTTAATGGATCTCGACATCCACCTGATCAAGGAAAAACTGGAGGGTTTTGGACAGATAAAAGAAACCACAGTGACGCGAAAATTCCCGTATGAATTGCATATAAGCGTTAGAGAGAGGGTTCCCGTTTTGCGCGCCCGTGTTTCCACCGCCAGGGGAAGTAAACCGCAGGAAAGACTGATTTCCCGCGAGGGAGTGGTTTATGAAGGCATGGCATACGCGGCAAACCGGCTGGAGTCTTTGCCTTATCTGGGAGGAGTGCGTTTTTCCACTGGACCGGAGGGCATCGAACCGGTTGAAAATATACGCGAGCTGGTCCGGCTACTCGCTTTGGCCCGCACGCGTTATCCGGAAATTTACGATGATTGGAAGATCGCCTCCCTGCGACAACCCGGCAGTGCCCTCGGAGTGGACCACACTTTGATAACCATAAAAAGCCGCAACGTAAAAGAAGTTGTCTTCACTCCACCAGCCTTTGAGTGGCAGTTGGGGCAACTCGAGCAAATCATCGATCATTCCCGCCAGCGAGGAATACGCGTTATCAAAAAGGTCGATCTCTCACTGGGAGACCAGGTTGTGGTGCAGGACTTTCCCGACCTTCGGCGAAAACGATTCCGCAATTGAAACAACTTTTTTAAATCAAAAACTCATGACCTATAACAAAGTGATCGGTGCGGTAGAGATTGGAACTTCCAAAGTGGTTGTGCTGGTTGGGGAAATCACCGGCGGGCGCAGCCTCAACATTATCGGGATGGGGCAATCAACTTCCAGAGGTGTAAAAAAAGGCGAGATTGTCGATTTTCGCGCCGCCAGTGATTGCACCTATGCCGCCATCCTTTCCGCCGAAAAAAATGCCAGTGCGACGATTGAGGGCGTTTACCTTGCACAAAGTGGTGGTCACCTGGAAGGGTTTTTCGACAAAGGGGAGGTATCCGTCAGTTCCCATGATGGTCTCGTCAGCAAATCCGACATTGACCATGTTGTGGAAAACGCAAAACGAAAGGAAGTGCCCGCGGAGCGCGTTTACATCCACCATATCAGGAATGGATTTTATCTCGACGGACGGCTCGTGGACGACCCCTACCAAATGAAGGGGGACCGGCTCGAGGTGGGTTACTGGCATGTGCATGGGCATGAGAAAAAAGTCGCTGACAATATCCACGTTATCAACGGATTTGGCCTGCAAGTGGAGGATATGATTCTCTCCGGCGTTGCTGCCGGTTCCATGGTTGTGGCAGAGGCGGAAAAAACCCATGGCGCGCTCCTGCTGGACATTGGGTGTGGAACTACCGATTATGTTCTCTACCGCAACGGTGTTATCCAGCGCACCGGCGTTATACGTGTCGGCGGCGATCATTTGACTAATGATTTATCACTAGGTCTGCGGGTGAATCCCAAACATGCCGAAAACCTCAAACGGGAGTTCGGCAGCGCCACTCTCGAATTGGAAGATCCGGCAGAAAAAGTCTGGCTCATCGGCGACCTCACGATTGGAGACCGGGCCATTCCGAGGAAGGCTATCGGCCAGATTTTGAACGCCCGCGTGGAGGAACTTTTTAAGATAGTAAAAAAAGAGCTCGGCTCATCTGTCAACCGCCAGGAATTACCCGGAGGCGTTGTTCTGACGGGTGGGACTTCCCGCTTGCCGTATATCGCCGATCTCGCGTCTAACGTATTCGACCTTCCTGCCCGCATTGGTGAAAATCCGGCTTGGGTGCGCGAAGATTTGCGCGAACCCGAATGCAGTTGCGTGCTAGGTTTGCTCCATTACGGGTTGACTGCCGAACGTTCAACTGAGGAGAAAAAACCGAAATCCGGTATCCTTGGCAAAATGACACGTTTGTTCAATATTTCCTGAAACCTCCAGACGAAACATTATTAAAAAATGACAACTGAAAATCACTTCCCGGTTGATAATTCCAAGTCTGAGGAAAACTCGATGGAGGATACACGAATCAAAATCATCGGTGTGGGCGGAGCCGGCAATAATGCCGTGGACCGCCTCAAGCTGGATAATTTGCATCATGTCAATCTCGCCGTGGTCAATACCGACGGGCAGGTTTTAGCGCAATCGCCGCTGGAAGAAAAGCTGCTCATCGGCGGTAAGGTTACCCGTGGCCTGGGAGCCGGTGGCGAGGCCGATCTGGGCCGTCAGGCGGCCTTGGAGGATCGCGAAAGTCTGCGCAGGATGGTCGATGGAGTGGACCTTGTTTTTCTGCTCGCAGGTTTGGGTGGCGGCACCGGTAGTGGGGCTTTGCCCCTGCTGGCGGAAACCGCGGTGGAGCAGGGTGCTCTCGTCATCGCCTTTGTCACCATGCCCTTTAATTTGGAAGGCGAACGGCGATTGCGTCAGGCCGAAGAAAGCCTGGTCTCTTTGCGTAATCATTGTCATGCCGTAATTGATTTACCTAACGATATTCTGTTGCAACAAGTCGAGGAGAGCGCCACCGTTCTGGAAGCATTTGCCATCGCCGATGAGTGGATCAACTGGGGAGTACGGTCCATTTGGGATCTCCTTCATAAAACCGGTTTGATCAACATTGATTTTGGTACGCTTCGCAAATCCTTCGACATTCGCGGTGGGAAAACCCTCTTCGGTCTGGGCCGGGGGGAAGGTAGTGATTATGTCAATAAGGCGATTAACGATCTTATGATTTGTCCATTGCTGCATACTCCCGGCTATGCCCGGCGAGCGGACAATCTTATTGTCAACATAACCGGCGGCGCGGATTTAACCCTGACCAAAGTAAATGAAGTTATCGCCATCGTAGCGGAAAAATTCGGCAGCAAAGAAAATACCGTTATCGGGGCCGTTATTGATGAAAGCCTGCAAAACACCCTCAATATCTGTGTCATCGGAACGACCGACGTGGAAAACAGGAAAGGCCCCGTGAGAGCCTCAAGGGCAACTTCTACTGCAGCTTTTGAAAAAAGGAATCCCTCCGTGACCGGTGAGCCTGCGATTAACGCCATTGATACTCAAGGTAGACCCAAGAAAGTTCACCAATCGAAACTTAAACCGCGGAAAATTAAAAAAAGAAAAGGGCAGCCGGAATTCGATTTTACCAGAATGGAAGAACAAAGAGGTTATTTTGAAGCAACCGAACGCAATCTCTACGATGGCGAAGATCTGGATGTGCCCACCTATCTCCGGCGGAGCATAAAAATAAATCTCTAAACGATCTACGTTTGTTAAAGCTAATCTTTTTCCCACAGAGATTCCGATAAGAACCTCGTCACGGTATCGACGAATTTAAGAAGAAAATAGATACCACAGGGCGATTAAAAAAATAAAAGCCCGATCAGGCTGAGACCGCACAATATTAATAATACGGTCAACGCTCGCCTTTCCTGTTCTGTCAATCTCCACGGCATATTTTTCCCTTGGTTCCTTAAGCGTGTAATTGATGGAATGAATAGGCAACACTCGATTAAACTTCACTCTATAAACATTAGAATGAATTTAGTTCGGATTTTTCAGGTTTGAATGTCCGTCTCCATTTGTCGGGGAATTGCCATAATTCGCGCTGGAGTGAGTGAGAGAAAATAATTTCTTCAAGCGGGAAGAGCGGAAAAATAAAATTTTCATCAATCAGGTGTTGACATACAAATCGCAATGGAGAGACTGAACTGGTCCTACCGGTAGAACCAGTTTGATTTCTTCCCATTTCATGTTCCTCTAATTTGATGATCGCAAACAACTATACCATGATTCGCGGAGGGTTTGGACGGTGATTTATACTCGACAGAAGTCTCCAATTGCCCGTGAAACATTTGATTTTATTGCGGATCGAATACGGGGCGGTCACTACTCTCCGGGCGATCGATTACCGGGTGAGCGTTCTCTGGCCAGTCAATTGAAGGTGGGGCGCAATTCTGTGCGGGAAGCCATCCGGAGGCTGGAAACGGCTGGTTTGCTGGAGACTCGGCAGGGTTTGGGTACTTTTGTCAAAGACCCCAGCGGTGAAATTCTGCAAACCGCCTTGATGTCGAATTATCTTACCGATACGGCCATTCAGGAAAAATTGTTCGACCTTCGCCTCATTATCGAAGTTGAGGCCACCGCCAGAGCCGCCCGATGTGCCACCCCCGATCAAATCGAGACGTTACGCCGGTTCAATGAAATGGTGGAAAAGTGCAGCGCCCGTGGCGATATGGAGGGAATGATCGTGGCCGATTTTGAGTTTCACCGTCAGATTCTGGTGGCCACGGGCAATGATATTCTGGTCAACCTGATGGATGGCATCATGGACCTGTTGCGTGAAATAAGGCGCGTGGGGGCTGAATTACCGGAATTGCTTGCGGAAAGAATATCGAGCCACCGCGCGATCATCAAAGCCATTGCCAATGGAGATGGCGAAGCGGCTCGTGCAGCCATGAAGGAGCATCTTGAAGGTGTTTTCAAACAGGTGAAGTCAACTTGGGAAAACCAATAGTTGGTGGAGATGCGTTTTACACATGAGACCGTTTGAATATTTCGAGCCCGCCACTTTACCGGCGGCGGCAGCATTGCTTGAGCGCTTTAACGGCCGGGCCAGCATCCTTGCCGGCGGGACCGATTTGCTGGTTGAAATCAAGGAGCGGATTCGCCTGCCGGATCATGTTATCAACATCAAAAAAGTTCCGGGTCTCGACTATTTAAGCTACGATCCAGAAAAGGGATTGAAAATCGGTGCCTTGGCCACCATGCGGGAGGTGGAAACCTCAACTGTAGTGAAGGAAAAATACGCCGGTCTCTACCAGGCAGCCAGGGAATTGGGATCGATCCAGGTGCGCAACCGGGCCACGGTGGCGGGAAACATTTGCCGGGCCTCGCCCTCTGCCGACACCCTCCCGTCCCTGATCGCCGATAATGCCGCCATACAAACATTTGGACCCGCCGGGGAGCGATCCATTCCCATGGAAAATTTCTTCACCGGCCCGGGGAAAACGATCCTTTCCCCTGGTGAAATACTTACCGGAATCAATGTGCCCAATCCCCCTCCGAATACGGGCAAGGTTTATTTGAAATTGGGACGCCGAGCCGCTATGGAATTGGCGACTGTGGGGGTGGCCGTCAGCCTGACCGTGGAGGGAGAACTTTGTCGCTATGTGCGTATTGTACTGGGAGCGGTGGCACCGACACCCATGCGCGCGACCGAGGCCGAGAACCTCATGTTGGATAATGAATTTTCGGAAGATAATCTGGAAATAGCGGCCCAATGCGCCCGCGACCAAAGCCGACCCATCTCCGATGTCAGGGGCAGCGCGGATTACCGGCGGGAAATGGTGGCGGTTTTAACCAGGCGCGCCCTCCGTATGGCATGGGCGGCGGCGGAAAATGATGGATTGGATGAATCCTTATGAAACGCATCGTAACCGCAACGATTAACGGTGAACGACGCGAGTTGGCCATTGAGCCATTTCGCAGTCTACTGGACGTCTTGCGAGACGAAGCCAACCTGACCGGTTCCAAAAAAGGCTGCGATGTGGGCGACTGCGGTGCTTGCACCGTTATTCTTGACGGAAAACCAGTCAATTCATGCCTTGTTCTGGGAGTAGAGATCGACGGGCTCGAACTGACGACGATCGAAGGATTGGCCGACGAGACTGCGCCGGGCGCGCCTTTACATCCATTGCAGGAGAGCCTTCTCCGTCACGGCGGAGCCCAGTGCGGATTTTGTACACCAGGCATTCTCATGGCGGCCAAGGCTCTGCTCAATGAAATTCCACACCCGACCGAAGAAGAGGCGCGCTTTGCCATAGCGGGAAACCTCTGCCGGTGCACTGGATACACTAAAATCAT
>JAJFLT010000348.1 GCA_021772555.1 Opitutales bacterium
CCCAGCCCGATGGCCAGCGCGACACCCCCGATATTCCCCAAACCGACCGTACCGGACAACGCCGCCGAGAGGGCCTGGAAATGATTGATGGCGCCGGGATCATCCGGTTGGTCGTAGACTCCGCGCACCACGGCAACGCCATGGGTCATAGCCGTGTATTGGGTAAAACGGCTCCACACTGTGAATAAAATTCCCGAAAGGAACAGCAGCCAGGGCGTCCAGGGGCCCCACAGGAGGTCGGCGGTCAAATGTAGAAGTTCCATATATTAATTAATAATCATTTCTTCATGAGGGGGTAATAAGAAGACTTGCCGCCGTTTAGTCATCACGGCGCAATGCTTTTTTAAGGGGTATGATTGGCAAAAACCTCAGGAGCCGGTTGTTGCTTTGCGATAGCGTTGCAGGTATTCGTCCAAATCGACATCCACGACGTTGTTGAAAATATTGTTCACCACCATCATGGCGCCAAAAACGGTCAGATCGACAATCTGCCGGTCGGAATAATGTTCCTTTAGCTGGGCAAACATTTCATCGGAAACATTGACCGAGTCGGTGGCTATTTTGCGGCCGAACCGGACGATGAGGTCTTCCTGCGGAGTGAGGTCAAGATTATCGGGATCTTCGCCGTTTTCGACTAAAACGCGCCGATAGTAGGTCGAGCAAACCAGGCAATCGGTCTGGGTGGAGACGGCCAGCATAAAGAGGCCCGTCATTCTTTCACCCAGAAACGGTTTTACCGCATCCAACATGGAATACCATTCCATAACCGCTTTTAAGGCGGCTGGGGAATGAACGAGGGTTTTTTTCATATTGGTCATTATACCATGTTCCCGGACGACTTCGTCCCACATGGCCTGACCCTCGGGGTCCGCTTCTTCACGTTCAAGCATTCTGATTCTCGACATTCCGTTTCACCTTTCTCTATTACGCCCGCTCGATTGTTCCAGCCTCATTTCGGATTTAAATGGCGGGATCGATAGGGGGATAACTTTTTTAATTTATTAATCTTTCCTATAAACTGGTGGGTATAGAGGCTTTGCCCCGTCTTTTCAAGACTTTGCAACGGTTTCCATCTGAGCAATTCTAATGATGGTAATTTTCCCTCGTTGACTCTTCCCAAATCGAATCATATTTTCCCGCTATCATGTATTGATAACCAAGCATAATTTCCTAGCGCCATGACTCATTTTTTTATTCGGCCAGTTCGGCAATCCGACCTGGAGAGCTTGTTGGAATTTGTCAATTCCGTGCCCGACAGCCTGGCCACGGTTCCACAAGACCGGACACGCCTGGAGGAGAGGATCGACGCTTCCTTGCGGAGCTTTATCCCCCGCATTAAAAACCCCGGTTCGGAACATTACCTTTTTGTTCTGGAGGAAAGGAATACAGGCCAGATAGCAGGGATTTCAGGGCTTATCGGCAGAGTCGGAGGGTTCGATCCATTTTACACCTATGAAATCCGCACAGAGAGGATTACCCACAAGCCCATGGGGATCGATAAAACGATTCAATTCTTATATTTGAAAGCCGACCATAAGGGTCCCTCCGAAATCGGCAGCCTCTTGCTCAATCCGGCTTATCGGGGCGACGGCCTCGGTAGGCTGCTTTCCCTTTGCCGTTTTCTCTTTATGAAACGATTCCCCGAGCGGTTCGACCAGCAGGTAGTAGCCGAATTGAGGGGCCACATTGATGAGGAAGACCAATCTCCTTTTTGGGAGGCTGTGGGACGCCCGTTTTTCGAGGTCAATTTTTATGAGGCTGATATGCAATGTGCCATGGGCGACAAGGATTTCATTCGCGACCTCATGCCGGCACATCCCATTTACATTCCTCTTTTGCCGTCCGCCGTAAGGGAGATTATCGGAAAAGTGCACAAACGTTCCGAACCGGCCAGACGTCTTCTATTGCAGGAGGGTTTTACCGGCACGGATGAAATAGATATCTTTGATGCCGGTCCCCTCATGCGGGCTGAGAGGGAAAATATTCGCACCATCCGACAATGCAAAACCGCCATCGTCAGTCGATTGATGGAAGAGACGGAGGAAGAATATGACCGGATATTAAGCAATCGCTCCCTCGATTTCCGTGCCTGTTACGGCTTCCTGGAGGAAGATGCCGATGGATCTGTCGCCTTACCGGAATCACTGGCCTTTCTTCTACGGGTAAATCCGGGCGATTCCATTGACTATGTCCGCGTTAGAGACCGTCCCGGAGAAAGGGCTTCCCCGTGACGGAAATTACCAACGTGACCCCCCATTTCGCGAATAACGAATTCAGGGGCGGTGCTGGACGATTTTTCCAGTCGATCAATCCGGCAACGGGTGCGCCCATTTGGGAAGGACCGGAAGCGGGCCGAAGCGAAGTGGATGCAGCCATCCAAGCGGCCAAAAAGGCATTCCCCTGTTGGTCGCAAACTTCCCTCGAAGAACGAGAAGGCTTATTAAAAGCCTATGCCCAGGTTTTGAGAAAACGCCAACAGGATCTCATCGAGGCGATCTGCCTCGAAGTCGGCAAACCGCGCTGGGAAGCGGCCACGGAGGTGAGTGCCATGATCGGAAAAATCGATCTGTCGATCAGAGCCTACGCGGATCGTTGTTCGGAGTTCGGGAGTGGCCCGGCTATTACCCGGTTCAAACCCCACGGTGTGGTGGCGGTTTTTGGACCCTTTAATTTTCCCGGACACCTTCCCAACGGGCACATTATCCCCGCCCTTCTGGCTGGCAATACGGTGGTCTTTAAACCGAGCGAACAGGCTCCCACTGTGGCTCAATGCATGGCCGGTTGTTTCCTCGAAACGGGATTTCCCGACGGGGTCTTCAACATGGTTCAGGGAACCGCCACCACGGGTGCCCTCCTGGCTGCCCATGAGGAAATTGACGGGTTGTTCTTTACCGGAAGTTCCCAAACGGGTCTCGCTCTAAGAAAATCGCTGGCCTCCCAACCGGAAAAATTACTTGCCCTGGAAATGGGCGGCAATAACCCCCTGATTGCCCACCAAACAGACGACAAGGAGGCTGCCGCTCTTCTGATTATCCAATCGGCCTATTTGACCGCCGGACAACGCTGCACCTGTGCCCGGCGTCTCATCGTTCCTGAAGGCGGGGAAGGAGACAAGTTGATCGAAATCCTGATCTCCACGATAGAAAACATCAGGGTCGCGGGTCCCGATGCCATCCCGGAACCTTTCATGGGACCCGTCATCAGCTCGGCGGCGGCCCAGAGCGTGCTTCAAACGCAAAAAAAAATGGTCTCTGCGGGAGGCCATGCTCTCGTTGAGGCAGAGGCCTTGAAACCTGACACCGGTTTGATTTCTCCCGGTTTGGTGGATGTTACGAAAATGGAAAAGAGAGAGGATAATGAATGTTTCGGGCCGCTGCTCCAATTGATCCGGGTTAAAGATTTCGAGGAGGCCTTGGCGGAGGCCAACAACACCCGCTACGGGCTCGCCGCCGGATTGCTGAGCGATAATGCAAGTCTCTATAAATATTTTAGGGATAATGTTCGGGCCGGAATCATCAACTGGAACAGGCCGTTGACTGGAGCCAGTGGGGCTGCCCCATTCGGCGGAGTCGGTCGCAGCGGGAACCACCGTTCAGCAGGCTATTTCGCAGCTGATTTTTGCTCCTTTCCGGTGGCTTCCATGGAGGAGCCGAGGCTGAAAAAACCCACCACCCTACCTCCTGGATTGGGTTAAAGGTAAACTTATGGCGCGCGCTCACGAAGCGAACTTCGATGGTCTGGTCGGCCCAACCCATAATTATGCCGGGCTTTCGATCGGCAACCTGGCTTCCGTCGGACACAAGGCATTGGTCTCAAGTCCGCGCGCGGCTGCTTTGCCGGGTTTGAAAAAAATGAAATTCCTGGCCGACCTAGGCCTGGATCAGGGCATTTTGCCGCCCCAGGAACGCCCATCCATCATAGCGCTGCGACAATTCGGATTCACCGGGCACAGTGATGCCAATGTCATAGAAAAAGCCGCTCAGGAAGCGCCCGAATTGCTGGCAGCCTGTTCTTCGGCCTCTAGCATGTGGACAGCCAATGCGGCCACTTTTTCGCCATCGGCTGATTCCCGGGACGGGCGCGCCCATTTCACCCCGGCCAATCTCTACAACAAATTGCACCGTTCTTTGGAGGCCGGTCAAACAGCTAGGATTCTAAAGAAAATCTTTAACAACGATGCCCTCTTCGTCCACCACCCACCCTTGTGCGGGGGTAACGTCATGCGGGACGAGGGAGCGGCCAACCACACCCGTTTTTGTTCCTCGTATGGAGAGCCGGGGTTGCAATTATTTGTTTACGGGGCGAGCGCACTGCAACCGGAGAAAAATGGTCCGGCCCAATTTCCAGCCCGGCAAACCCTGGAAGCATCTCAGGCAGTGGCCCGGCTGCACAGGCTTTCTCCAGACAGGGTTCTCTTCGCCCGCCAAAGTCCGACTGCCATCGACGCTGGAGTTTTCCACAACGACGTCGTTTCAGTTGGAAATGGCAATTACTTCCTTTGTCATGAACAGGCTTTTTCCGATCAGAAACAGGTTTTAGAGAATTTGCGAAATCGGTTCGAAACTGTTTGCGGAGAATCCTTCCAATGTATCGAAGTAGCAGCAACCGAGGTCAGCCTGGAGGCGGCGGTGGCCTCCTATCTATTCAACTGCCAGTTGATCCGTTTGAATGACGACTCGATGGCCGTGATAGCACCCGCCGAATGCGAGCAGACGCCGGAGGTGAAAGCCTTTCTGCAAAACCTGGCCGCAGACACCGATTCGCCCGTCGATGAGGTGCATTTTATCGATCTGAGGGAAAGTATGAGCAACGGTGGCGGACCGGCTTGTTTGAGGCTGAGGGTGGTTCTCAATGAAGAGGAAAAAAAGTCTCTGCTGCCCGAAAATTTCCTGACCAATGAAAATTACCCCCTATTAGTAGATTGGGTGAACCGCCACTATCGCGAATCTCTCGCCCAAAATGATCTAGCCGACCCTTTACTGCTGGAAGAAAGCCGCAAAGCTCTGGACGAACTGTGCAATATTATTGGAATCGGATCAATTTACCCCTTTCAAAAATAAGGGGCGAAACCGTTCAGGGTGCCGTCAGCGCTTTGCCATTATCGCCGGGTTGGATGCTGTCGAGGAAAGGAACGACCCTTTCGGCCCACTCCTCGGGGGAGCAATGAACACCCGCGCCGGCCCCGAAACAACTGCGGAGCATTTCCGTATCGATCACTCCGGGATTGAGGGCGACCGCAGCAAGACCATTCGGCAATTCCGCGGCCAAAGCCTGCGTCAGTCCCTCAACGGCCCATTTAGTGGCACAGTAGGGAGCTACTTCGGGCGAGGTGGACCTGCCCCAACCGGAGCTGAAATTCACGATGATGCCTTCGCCGTTAGCGATCATGGACGGGACAAAATGCCTTATAATGGCCGCGGTTCCCTTTATATTCACATCCACGACATGGGAGAACTCTTCCTCAGGCACTTTCCACAAAACAGCATTTTTGTTAATGATCC
>JAJFLT010000349.1 GCA_021772555.1 Opitutales bacterium
GAAAACATCGGGCATGTCCCATTGAGCGGCGCCGAACCGCAGGCGGGAACCGATCAACATGACTTCCGGCTGGTCTTCTCCCTGGGGCCCTGGCTTGGAGGTAAAAAGACTGACCAGGATGTCTCCATTGGGGCAGACGGCCAGTCCAGCGTTGTGTATGTGACCGCGAAAACCTTTGGGCAACCCAACCGCACGGCTTTGATGCCAGGGGACATAGGTTGGGGGAATGGGCAAAAGAGCCCGGCGGCGATACCACGGCTTGCCCGCATCGGGACCCTTTTTCACATTGGACCGGCTCTGCACAACGCATTCGCGGAAAAACGGTTTTTCAACGGCTAAAGGTTCGGTGCCCGGCAATGCCGCCTGAACCACTCGAAACCCAATGGAATGATGGCCGGGAAGGTATAAACGCGGAACTTTCAAGCGCATATCTTTCCCCTGCGCCGGTGAATGGAAAAGGTTGGCCTTGCGAATTTCGGTTTTCTCCTGTCCCGGCCAACTCCAGGTTATATTCAAATAACTCCGTTCTCCCTCGCTATGCACATAGTCGATTAATACAGGATAATGGGCGCCCTTCTTCATTTCGATTCCACCCGATTTTTCTATCTCCAATCCTTCCCAACCGACCACCGTCTTACCCCCGATACTCAAATGGACGGCAAAGTCGGAAGCGATGTGAAAAGTTATTTCCCCATCGGCGGGAGCGACCACTGTTCCCACCCACCGGGCAGACCAGTTTGTTTCGCGATCCTCACCCGGTTGCTGAAAATCGTTCCAATCAACGTCCAGAACCGGCATGTGATCGAGCGCTTTGGGTTTTTCAAATTTCGTGGTTCCAAACCAAACGCCTATAAGCCCTTCCAGGGTCGGCTCCCGGGAAAGGTTTTCATCCCCCGAGTACATCCCCGCCTCCGTGCCCTCCATCATGGCAAAGGACGGGCTGTAGGCCGCTCGGTTTCCAGCACGGGCATATTCCGGCGTTTTGCGGTCCAACCCGCCGCCTCGAATCACCCTGTTTAGTCCCCCGCTCCTGCCCACCGGATCCACCTGGTCTTTGTATGGATAAGGCCCGTACCAATCGTGGCACCATTCGAGCGGACCGGAATGAACATTCTTAAGGCCCCAAGGATTTCCTCTTCCCGATTCTGGATTCTCGTTTCCCGACCAGAAGGGCGTATCCGTTCCCGCGCGGGCGGCGTGCTCCCACTCGGCTTCCGTTGGTAATCGATACGGCTTGCCCTCAACTTTGCTCAACCATTGGCAAAAATCGACAGCCTCATGCCAGCTCAAACCCACCGTATAGGATCCCTCCGTCATGGAACCGGTAAAACCCGGCCGAAATTGCTGAAACTGTTCAATCGTCACCTCCGTATCGGAAATCAGGAAAGGCCGGCTGATAGACACTTTATGGGCCGGCTCCTCATCCCAATGTTCAGGGGAAGGTTCATCGCGACCCCTTTCAAATGAACCAGCCGCAATGGGAACCATCCTCATCCCGACGGAATTTATCTCAACCCCCGTGATATCGGTGGATTGAGCAAAGGCCGCAGGCGCTATCAAGATTAAGCTAACTGTAGTTGCGTGAAGTAATTCCTTCATTTTATTGAGTCTCGCTGTAATTTATCGAGCCAACTAAAAGGCTCCTTTTTCTCAGCTCGATTTGCAATCGTTCAGCAAGGTTTATCTTGGCTTCGAAGAGAAAACAATCTTTGTATCTATTGCCTTGACCGCCCAATGGCTTGATTTTTAATGGCTGCTGGCCGGGACTCGCCGCAGGCCTCCCTCTTGCAACCGGAATTGTTGGGACAATTATTCAGAATTTCAGGAAAAGTATTATTGATATGAAGTATATTTTTATAACCGGAGGAGTGGTTTCTTCCCTCGGCAAGGGGTTGACCACTGCCGCCTTGGGGGCCTTGCTCGAACAGCGGGGCCTGCGCGTCATGTTGCAGAAGTTCGATCCATACTTGAACGTCGATCCGGGCACCATGAACCCTTTCCAACACGGCGAAGTCTATGTGCTCGACGACGGGGCCGAGACCGATCTGGACCTGGGTCATTACGAGCGTTTTACCTCGGGCAATCTTTCTCGCAAAAATAACCTCACCTCGGGTCAGGTTTACGAAACTCTCATCACCAAGGAGCGCCGGGGCGACTACCTGGGGCAAACGGTGCAGGTCATTCCCCATGTCACCAATGAGATTAAAAGTCGTCTCTATTGCGCCGGTGAGGATATCGATGTGCTGGTCACGGAAATCGGCGGGACGGTGGGTGATATCGAGGGCTTGCCCTTTCTCGAAGCGATGCGGCAGTTTCGCCTCGAAGAGGGCAAAGAGAACGTTCTTTTTATCCACTGCACGCTGATTCCCTACCTGATCGCGGCGGGGGAGTTGAAAACCAAACCCTCCCAGCAAAGCGTGGCCAAGCTGCGGGAAATCGGCATCCAGCCCGACATCCTGGTCTGCCGCGCGGATAAACCGCTCAATCTGGAATTGCGCCAAAAATTGAGCCTTTTTTGCAATGTGGAACTCAAGGCGGTCATCGAGGAGCTGGATGTGGAGACCTCCATCTACGAATTACCCCTCATGCTCCAGCAGGAAAATCTCGATGGGCTGGTCAATGACATGCTCGCGTTGGGCACTGAAAAGGTAGAGGAAAATGGCTGGGAAGATGTCGTCCGCCGGTTGAAGTTTCCCGCCCACCGGGTGGATATCGGGGTGGTCGGTAAATATATTGAACTGCAGGACGCCTATAAATCCGTTTACGAGTCACTCACGCACGGGGGAATCGCCAACGACTGCCATGTCAATATCCACCGCATCGACTCGGAAACATTGGAGGAGGGAGACGGCCTCGAACAATTGCTGGAGCTGGATGGCATATGTGTGCCGGGCGGTTTCGGCAG
>JAJFLT010000350.1 GCA_021772555.1 Opitutales bacterium
AAAAAGCCGATCGCCTGCCATCGGTCAACGAAACCATCGATCTTGCCGTCAAACTGAAATGGAACTGCTGGAACGGACGCAGGAATCCGCAAATGGAGCTTATCGACTGGCGCCCGGCCCAGGATTCCTGAACAACTCAAGGATTCAATTAGCCCCCGAACTCGTTTGTCGTTTCCGCAAAAGCAACCAGGGTCTCGTCGATTTGGGAGCGGGAGACATCGAGATGGGTGACCGCTCTCAACTGCATTTTTCCGGTGATGGACAGACGTACGCCGCGGGCTATTAATTTTTCGTTGAATTCCTGCCCTGTGCAGCCCAGTTCGGACAGTTTGATTATGATTATGTTGGTATCCGAGGGCTGGACGTTTATGCCTTCGATTTCGACCAAGCCATCGTATAGGCGTTTGGCGTTGGTATGATCCTCAGCCAGGCGTTCCACATTGTTTTCCAAAGCATAAAGAGCCGCCGCCGCGATAACGCCCGATTGCCTCATGGCTCCGCCAAACTGGTGTTTGAAGCGCCAGGCGTCCTGGATAAATTCTTTCGATCCGGCGAGGGCCGCCCCGACGGGCGCTCCCAACCCTTTGCTGAAATCGATCCACACCGAATCGAAGTGTTCTGCGTAAGTCTGGGCGGAAATCCCCGTTGCCACGACCGCGTTCAACAGGCGGGCGCCGTCCATATGCCGGGCGAGGTTAAAGTCCGCGGCGCGCGAACAAACTTCCCCAATGGTTTCCAGAGGCCAGATAACGCCCCCCGCATGGTTGGCCGTCTGCTCAATGGATATCATTCGGGAGCGGGCAAAATGATTTTCCACCGGGCGTACCGCCGCCGCCATCTGATCAGCCGAAAAAACCCCTTTTTGGCCATCCAGATAATAAATGGAAACACCACAAAGGGCGGAGGCTCCCGCGCCCTCGAAATTTCTCAGGTGGCTGGTGGCATCGCAGATGATTTCATCGCCCGGCTGGCAATGGACGCGTGTCGCGATCTGGTTGCACATGGAGCCCGAAGGCAAAAAAACGGCCTCCTCTTTACCCAACAATTGAGAAACCTTTTCCACCAGCCGGTTGACGGTGGGGTCCTCCCTTTTCTGCTCGTCTCCCACTTCCGCCGCCGCCATGAAGTTTCTCATTTCCGCCGACGGCCGGGTCGATGTATCGCTGCTTAAATCGATAAATGGTTTTTTCATAGTTTTGAAGTTTTCAGGCTATGGGTGTCGGGCGTCGGAATACCTTTCCTGAACATTGACACCGATATCCTCCATCTTTTCATCCTTCAATCTTTTCTTCCAGAAAGGCGGTTACATCTTCAACGCTCATGCGCTCCTGTTTGGTGGTATCGCGGTCGCGCAAGGTGACGGTACCGTCTTTTTCGATGGTGTCGAAATCCACCGTTATACCGAAAGGGGTGCCGATTTCATCCTGCCGACGGTAACGGCGACCGATGGCCCCGGAAGCATCGTAAAAAATGTTCCAGCGGCGTTGTAATGAGTGAAAGATTTCACGCGCTTTTTCGACCAGTGGGGGCTTGTTTTTCAACAAGGGGAAAACAGCCGCCTTGTAAGGGGCCACACGCGGATGGAAGCGTAAAACGACGCGTTTCTCACCATCGATCTCATCCTCATCATAGGCCGAACAAAGGAGAGCCAGCAATGTGCGATCCACTCCCAGGGAAGGCTCGATGACGTGTGGGACATAACGCTCCCGGCGGGATTCGTCGAAATACTCCATCGATTTCCCCGAAAATTCCTGATGTTGCTTGAGGTCATAATCTCCCCGCGCCGCGATGCCTTCCAGTTCCTGCACTCCAAACGGAAATTGGAAACTGATGTCGGTTGTGGCACGCGAATAATGGGAGAGCTTTTCAGCGGGATGAACATCTTCACTCAGCCTGGAACGTGGAATACCAATGCTTTCAAACCAGGCCAGGCGGGTGTCGATCCACTCACGATGGTATTTGGGCCAAAGATCGTCGTCCGGGGGGATGAAATACTCGATTTCCAACTGCTCGAATTCGCGGGAACGGAAAATGAAATTGCGCGGAGTTATCTCATTGCGAAAGGCTTTCCCGATCTGCGCGATGCCGAAAGGAACTTTTACCCGGCCCGTATCGACGATGTTCTTGAAATTGGCGAAAATACCCTGGGCCGTCTCGGGCCGTAAGTAGGCCACCGAGGAATCGTCCTGCAAGGCCCCGACATACGTTTTAAACATCATGTTGAAATCGCGGGGAGCGGTCAGGCAACCGGGTTTGCCCGTTGCCGGGGATGGAATGAGGGCTCTCTCTTCCTCTTTGGCCTCGGTATAATCCTTCAGTTCGAGGGGCGCCAGGTTTCCCTGCTTGGCCAATTTACGTTTGAGGGTTTCCGCTTTTTCGATGGCCTCCTCTTCCATCCCGGCACCTTCCATCACTGAGACGTAGCCGATAGATTCGCCGTCCACCGCCACTGGGGAAAAAAATAGTTGGTCGGCCCGGTAACGCAGTTTCGACTCCCGGCAATCCACCATTGGATCGGTAAATTGATCGATATGCCCGGAGGCTTTCCAAACGTTCGGGTGCATGATAATGGAGGCGTCCAGCCCGACGATGTCCTCGCGCTTCTGGACCATGTCCCGCCACCAGGCATCCTTGATGTTTTTGCGCAGCTCGACCCCAAGTGGGCCGTAGTCATAGAAACCGTTGATTCCGCCGTAAATTTCGGAAGATTGAAAAATGAAGCCACGGCGCTTACACAACGGGACAAGCGTTTCCATGGAAAGGGGATTGGGCGTGGACTCAGACATAAGCGAACATAGGTTGGATTTTTCAATTTTCGGGTCAAGCTCCAAACAAGAACCCACCGGTCATTCCTATAACAGAACCAAGGTTAAAATAGGGGAAAACAGGACAGCATCTCCCAGAACCCGCAAATCTTCGACCGGCAAAAAGCGGCTGCCCATATCAAGTAAAAATAATCCCCATCCCGACAAATTGAAGGCCATGATAAGGGCCCAACCGTCCGCGCCCGGCAGTATAATGAGAAAACCCCATGACAACAGAGCCGCCCCCAAAGCCAGCCATTTCGTGAAAACGGCCCAAACCGGCCATCGCAAACAAAGGGACATTTGCCGCAGCTTTCGGTCTTCCTTTCTCTCCCATTTGCCCATCAGGCTGCAATTGGCGAAACAGACGAAACAAAACGCCACTGCGGCAACCAACGCACCCAGAGGATCGGTCGACCAGATGTCGCCCAGAAAGAGGAAAACCCCTGCGCTAAAAAGGATTGCGGCCCACAATTCCTTGGGCATAAACCAGTCCCAACCGCCTCCGGGCCGTTGCACCAACAGAGCATAAACCAGACAGGCGGCGGTTAAAATCCATCCCGCCATCAGATCTTCCCGATCCAGTTTGCAGTGAGCCAGAACCACAGCCGCGATCAAAACCATGATCCAAACCGCCAGGATGCGCCGACTATAGACAATATAAAACCGATGCCTTTGCGCGGATGCCTTATCCAGATCGATTCGCATACAGTCGATCCAGCGATCGGCCGCATAGGCCAGCCAGACCGCCGATCCCAATACCAGAAAGTGCACCCAGTCGAGAGATACATTGAATACTGCGCTGAAAAAATACTGCCATGTAACCGCGATCAGGGCCGCGTCGATGGAAAGGATGTTGGGCCAACGCCAAATAGGAGGATTGGGAATTTCTGGAGGCATCAGGAAAAGTTTAAATCGAGCTGTTCGGCCCCGGTTTTGGGATCTTCCGGTCGGAAACGCACCCCTGCACCGATCAATCGAACCCCTTCCCGGCTGCGTTGAAAGGCTTCTTCGAGCAATTTCAGGTAAACTTCATATTCGGGTTGGAGACAGACACATTCCCGGGTGGTTTGCTTGAAATCCGCGAATTTCAATTTGATGAACGCCTTGGCGACGGCCAAATCGGCGCTTTTCCCCTGTAAATCCCGGCACAACTCTTCATAAAGCGGCTTCAGTTGCCGGACACACTCTTCCAATTGATGAAGGTTTTGCTCGAAAGTGCGCTCGGTGCTCAACGATTTGCGGGTGCGGGACGGTTCCACCGGGCGGTTGTCAATCCCGCGGCAAAGATCATAAAGCTCGCCCCCGAAACTACCGAAGAAACTGAAAAGATCCGTGCGCGAAAGGTTCTGCAACT
>JAJFLT010000036.1 GCA_021772555.1 Opitutales bacterium
CGCTCCTGCTTGGAGTGGCCTACAACCTCTATCGCCTTTGGCGTCCCTTTATTCATCGCCCCAACTTCTATTTTCCTTTTCTCTATAGTTTTTCCTATGAGCTTTTCAACAAAGCCAGATAGGTTCTAATTATACCGGTGATTATTTTAAGATTTCTGTTTCGCTCAGCCTTTGTGGTATTTTCACTAATATCATCCACTTTGAGTAGCTATTGCGGCCCGGATGTTATTTTTGATAAGGCCGGGGAAAACGGCCTGTTGGCTAACGAAGGGTTTCGGCGCTCACATGATTACGTCCAGGGCTGGCTGCGGCAGGCCGACCCCGAAACCGGTCTAATTCCGAAAAATCTCGACTGGAAAATTTATAGCAAGAGATTCAAAAAAGGAGGCCGGAATATTTGGAACGCCAAGGACGCCGCAGCCGATAATTATCCCTTCATGGTTCTAACTTGCGCCTTGACGGATGGGGATCTTTTCAAGGGACGGATGCTCTCTATGCTGAACACGGAAATTCAACTGACCTCCCGCATCGATCGCCTTCCCGACACCTACAACTTCGTCACAAAACGGTTTCACGATCGAAAACCTGATCTTGAATCCATCATTTTTGGCTCTTCCGAATACATCAAGGACGGGCTTCTTCCGCTAACCGAATGGCTGGGGCCGAGCCCTTGGAGCAACCGCATGATCGGCATCCTGGACGATCTGTGGAAACACGCTCCGGTGCAGACACCCTATGGCAATATCCTTTCCACAAAGCTCGAAGTGAATGGTGAGATGTTGCAGGTGTTATCTCGCGTCTACTGGATGACAGGGGATAGTAAATACCTGGATTGGGCGCTGCGCCTGGGAGATTATTACCTGCTCGATCAACACCATCCGACCCGTGATTGGGATCATCTCAAACTGCGCGATCACGGTTGTGAAATCGTGTCTGGTCTTTGCGAACTTTACGCCACGGTCAACTTTGCCCTTCCTGAAAAAAAACTGGTCTACGAAAAACCCGTTCATCAAATGCTGGACCGTATTCTGGAGGTGGGCAGAAATGAGCACAGTCTTTTTTACGATGCCATAAATCCCATCGAGGGAACAGCATTGACGGAGCGGATTGCCGATACATGGGGCTATACTTACAATGGATATTACACCGTTTACATGATTGATAAAACTGAAGCCTATCGCACTGCGACGATTAAGGCATTGTCCAACTTAAACGATCACTATCGTAGCTATGATTGGGAAAAGGGCAGCGCAGACGGTTATGCGGACTCGATTGAAAGTGCGATCAATCTCCTAAATCGGGAGCCGTTAGATCAAGTTGCTACATGGATTGATAGCGAGATCCAGGTGATGTGGGCCATGCAAAAGGAGGACGGTGTCATTGAGGGCTGGCACGGGGACGGCAATTTTGCCCGCACCTCAATCATGTATAGTTTGTGGAAAACCGGCGGCATCACCATCGATCCCTGGCGCCAGGATGTGATTTTCGGAGCCGTGCAAAACGGGAGCGATCTGTGGCTGAGCATCAAGGTTAAAAAGAAATGGAAAGGCAAAATCATTTTCGATGCCCCGCGACATAAAACGATCATGAACCTTCCCTTCGACTGGCCCCGCATAAATCAGTTCCCAGAGTGGTTCGCGGTGGAATCCGGTAAAACCTACCAAGTAAAAGATAGTGCAGCGCACGGGAAACAGCGCTACACCGGCCAACAACTCCATGACGGCATTGAGCTTACACTGGAACCAGGAAAAAGTAGGCAAATTCGCGTTCGCCGGTGATGCCTGCATAGACGGCTGCGACCAACTAAAGATAATAGCGCCTCGCTTGCAAAAAGTGTGAATGCCTTTATGGTATCCTTTAGGAACGAAACAACAGGTTATACAAGAGAATCTTAATGGGGATAATTGTGAAAATCCAAAACTTCATCGTAATATTGTTTATTCTTGGAATTGGAATTTCCGCACTTTCAGCGGAATCGCCGATGAACGAGCCGATCCAGCCGATTGAGGCGGTTGTGGCTGAAAATCCCGGCATGGTGGAATTGGGTAAGAAGTTATTTTTCGATCCACGCCTGTCAAAATCGGGATTCATCTCCTGCAATTCCTGTCATAACCTGAGCATGGGCGGTTCGGACAATTTGAAGACATCCATCGGTCACAACTGGCAGGAAGGTCCCATCAATTCGCCGACCGTGCTCAATTCCAGCATGAACCTGGCCCAGTTCTGGGATGGCCGGGCCAAGGACCTAAAAGAGCAGGCCGGCGGCCCCATCGCCAATCCCGGTGAAATGGCTTTCACCCATGAATTGGCGGTTGAGGTGGCACAGTCGATCCCCGGTTACGTGGCCGAGTTCAAGGAGGTATTTGGAACGGATAAAATTTCTATAGACGATATCACCACGGCCATCGCCGCGTTCGAGGAAACCTTGGTGACACCAAACTCCCGCTTCGACAAATGGCTCATGGGAGATAAGAAGGCTCTGACCACCAAGCAACTGGCCGGCTACAAGCTTTTCAAAAACTCCGGCTGCGTGGCTTGCCACAACGGCTCGGCCATTGGCGGCAGTTCATTCCAGAAGATCGGCCTGATCGAACCCTACAAGACTTCCAACAAGGCGGAGGGCCGCGCGGCAGTAACCGGCAGGGACGCGGATCGATTCATGTTCAAGGTGCCCACCCTTCGCAATGTGGATCTTACGTATCCTTATTTTCACGATGGAGAGGTTTCCACCCTGAAAGATGCCGTGGACATCATGGGGCGTCTGCAATTGGGTAAAAAATTTACCGACGAGGAGAATGTCCTGATCGTGGCCTTTCTCAAAACACTGACCGGCGACCAGCCATCCTTCAAGCTGCCGATTCTGCCACCATCCTCAGACAAAACACCACACCCAAAACCGTTTGGGTAATCGGTAAGACTGAAAAAAGTTAGATTAGGTTCTAAGTTTTCTTCAGAAAAATAAAACTCCTTGTAATTATCGGGGAAATTAATAACATAGATTATCAATAGCAAAGTACCGGCACAGACCAATTAATTCAGGAATTAATGTTACAGATAGCATAAGATGCGGCGCTTACTGAATACTCTTTATTTTACCTCGTATGGTGTCTTCATGCTACAGCCTGCCGCAGCCACGGTTTTTGTGGAAATTCCGGATACCGGCAACACAATGGCCACCGCTACTGTGCTTCCCGGTGGGACAACGGAGGTATTGGGAACCCTCGATGTTCCTGGAGATTATGACCTTTTTCGTTTTACCTTGGGAACGGATTTTACCTTGCAATTAGATTTAAACGGGGATTTTGA
The DNA here is from genome assembly GCA_021772555.1 of Opitutales bacterium. GTDB lineage: Bacteria > Verrucomicrobiota > Verrucomicrobiia > Opitutales > UBA2987 > JAJFLU01. The sequence goes on from JAJFLT010000036.1 coordinate 3,307, forward strand.
CGAAAATCTCCTTCTCTTTAACAGTTTGGGGCAGGGGCTGGTAGGCGACGATGACGGTGGTTCAGGCTTGGAAAGCCAAATCGTGATACCGCTGCTGGCCGGGGATTACTTCATCGGAATTGGACCCAACAACACGGCAGCCTTTACCGACGGAGGCGTCGAATTCATTGATAATGATTTCGGCATACTTGCTATGCCAACAACGGAGACCTTGGGGTTTGTAGCCGGAGAGGGTTCGCCACACAACTTAACTGATTCACCCTATACTTTAATGTTTAACGTGGCCGTTATTCCCGAACCAAACACGCTGGTATATTTGTTGCTCGGCCTCGGGTTGATTTTTGTGTGGCATCGGCGAACGTCAAAATATTCCTAGCCACAGGCAGGAAGCTGCCAAGTCGTCTGATCTTAGTATAACCAGTCGCGGTAGGGTTCGAGACCTTTGGAGTTGGCTACCTCGGCTACTTTGTCAGCGATAGTTTTGCGGTCGCCTTCCGTGAGCTTGGTGAAGCGCTTGGCGATTTCTATGTTTTGGCGGAGGTTTTCGACACTGGGCATCCCGCTGACCAATGAGCAGATGGGCAGGGAGAGGACGAACCAAAAATTTTCCTCCAGCGAGAGACGGTCCGGGACGATGGATTTACCGTTGTATTTCCTCAACACACGACCGGAACTCATCACTTTCATGGCCAGGGGCGAGTAGCCTTCTTCAATCAGCCGGGGCAGAACTTTTAAGGTGAAACTGTCGCGGGCAATGGTATCGATTGGGCTGATGGGCATGAGACAGGTTTTCAACGGTCCGTCTTTGGCCAATTCGAGCGTCCTCAAATGGGCAGAGGTAACGGTGTGACCGGAAAATCCGCAATGGCGCACTTTACCTTCTTCCTGGGCTTTGAGCATAACCGGGAGCATTTCGGGGACACGGTTTTCGGCATCTTCCGGACTACTTACGGTGTGGATCATCCAGAGGTCGAGGTAGTCGGTTTTCATACGCCGCAGGGAGTCCTCAAGCTGCTGCCGGGGTGACGGACCTTCGCGGGAATCGGCCTTGGACATGATAAAGACCTGATCGCGGTATTTCGGCGTGAGAAATTTGCCGTAACGCTCCTCGCTGCGGCCGTTGTGATATTTCCAGGCATTGTCAAAAAAACGCACCCCCATTTCGAGCGCGGTTTCGATAATGCGTTCGCATTCAGCCTCGCCGGGTTGGCCGATGTGCCAACCGCCGACGCCCATAAGGGTCAGTTGTTCCCCCGTGTCGGCAAAGGGCCGCCGCGGGAGCAAGATCCCCAGTTTGTCCGACTCCGCGGTGCTGATTTTAGCGGCATGGGCCAGGTTGGGGATAATGAGAGGGGCGCCTGCCGCACCGACAAGACGGCGTAAAAATTTTCTGCGATCCATAAATCAAATCATAAGCCATTTTTTACGAGACTCAAGAAACTTTGTGGCCGCTTCCCAAATTGATCCACGGGTCAACCTCCACTCATGGCAGGCAGGAATTGAACTTCACTTTCAAGGGACACCTTTTGCCGCATGCCGAGTGAAGATATTTCTCCATCCACGACAACGGCGATGGTTGGTTTGAGCTTATCGTCGCGGCAGAGCCGGTCCCGGAATCCGTTGTGCGCCCGATTGAGGTTGGCGATCACTTCGCGCACGGTGCGGCCCTCGACCGAGACCTGCTCACGACCGCCAGCCAGGCTCAACATTTGCGAGGGTATCCAGACCTTCGCCATTTTTTCACCTCAACCGTTGGCGGTGGCCGCCTCGGCCTCTTCTTTGGCCAGACAGGCCGCAAGAACACGATCGGGCCGCATGGGAAGCTCGTGCAGGCGGATTCCGACAGCATCGTAAATGGCGTTGGCTATGGCGGCGGGCGGCGGCGCGATGGATGCCTCTCCCACCCCACGCACACCGAAGGGATGATCCGGATGGGGAACTTCGACGATGACCGTTTCGATCATGGGCACATCAAGACAAGTGGGAATGCGGTAATCGAGAAAACTGGCATTTTGCATGCGTCCCTCGTTATAAAAGTACTCTTCATTGAGGGCCCAGCCGATACCCTGCACGGAACCTCCCTGCATCTGCCCCTCGACATAACTGGGGTGAATGGCCGTTCCAGCGTCCTGAATCATGGTAAAACGGAGGATTTTAATCTTACCGGTTTCAGGGTCCACCTCCACATCGGCGATACAGGTGGTAAAAGAGCCCCCCACTCCGCTATTGGGGTCGACCGCACCGGTTCCCACGACCGGTCCGCCCAAATCTACTAAATGACCCGCCAGTTCTTTAAAGGTGAGCCTCTTTTCAGGATCGGTTGAGTGCACAAAATCTCCCTCTTCAAAACGCACCTCGTCCTCCGTTGTTTCCCAATAAAGGGCCGCTTTGCCGATCAGTATTTTTTTGACTTCCTGTGCGGCTTCGTAGGCAGCCCACCCGGTGGCAAACGTCACCCGGCTGCCTCCCGTCAATTCCGTATAGCCAACCGAGGCAGTGTCGCCAACCATGGGGTTGACCGCTTCCGCCGGTAGCCCGAGAACCTCGGCAAACTGCATGGCAATAGAAGCGCGGGAGCCACCGATATCGGTCGAACCCTCCATTAAATTGACGGTGCCATCTTCATTGACATTAGCAGTAACGGTTGATTTTAAACCGGCGTTCATCCAGAAACCGGTGGCCACTCCGCGGCCTTGATGGGGGCCGCTCAAAGGTGCAAGGTAATGCTCGTGCACCTTGGTCTGTTCCAAGGTCTCGCGACAACCGACAACAGGGTAAACGGCTCCATCCACCCGCCGCGTGCCCTCCTCGGCTGCGTTGAGGAGGCGCAGCTCGATGGGGTCCATCCCCAGTTTCACCGCAATCTCGTCCATTAAAGTCTCGACTGCGAGATTGACCTGAGTGGAGCCGGGGGCCCGGTAAGCGGCGCTGCGCGGTCTGTTCAAAACAACGTCGTAGCCGTCAACGAGGCCATTAGGAATAGCGTAGCAGGATAAAACACAAACCGCTCCGGCTCCCACCGGGGACCCGGGAAATGCTCCTGCAGCAAAGGCGATGGTGGCTTGAGCGGCGAGGAGTTTTCCGGAATTGTCGGCGCCCAGCTTGACCTTCACATAGGATGAAGGGGTGGGACCGGTAGAGCGGAAAACATCTGCCCGCGTCATAACGATTTTTACCGGGTGGCCGCATTTTTTCGAAAGGATCGCTGCCTGAGGAGCCAGATAAACAGGAATTTTGCCGCCGAACCCGCCGCCGATTTCCATCGGCACCACCCTCACTTTGGAAACCGGAAGGCCCAGAATGGCAGCGGTTTGCTTCTGCACTCCGAAGGCGCCTTGGGTGCTTGTCCAGACGGTTAATTGGCCATCTGTTTTCCATTCCGCGGTGGCATTGTGCGACTCGATATAACCCTGGTGGACGGAAGCGGTTTCAAACTCCTCCTCGACAATGATATCGGATTCGGCGAAGCCTTTTTCCAAGTCTCCCAGTTTGAATTGAATATGGCTTGCGATGTTACTGTTTTTACCCGTGTCTTCGCCAAATTCCTTGGTCGTCAAATCTTCGTGCAGAAGGGGCGCGTCATCCCGCATGGCGGCGACTACGTCATCGACGTGGGGCAGGATTTCATAATCGACTTCAATCAATTGCAGGGCTTCTTCCGCAATGTGCAGGTTGGTGGCCGCGACTGCCGCCACCGAGTGCCCCTGATAAAACACTTTTTCATCGGCCAGGATATTGCTTCGCAGATCTTTGAGCCGAAAAGAGCCCTCCACCAGGTTGAGAACTTCATCGGCTTCCGAAGGCGGTAAATCAGCTGCCGTAATCACGGCACGAACGCCTTTGAGGGCTTTCGCTTTGCTCGTGTCGATGCCGCGAATCCGGGCGTACGGGTGGGGGCTGCGCAAAATCTGCCCATAGAGCATCCCGCCAAGATGGGTGTCGATACCGTAAGCGGCGCGCCCTGTGACCTTGTCCACTCCGTCGTGGCGAATGGGCCGGGTCCCGATTACCTTATACTTTCCATTGCCATTTCCATTTTTTGAAGCGTTTGACATAAGCCTGTCCTCCTGGTTGTTAGTGGGATTTCAATTGCTACTTCCAGCGGGGGCAGTTGTTTCCCTGCCCACTTCCGCGGCTTTGAGGACGGCCCGCACGATCTTGTCGTAGCCAGTGCAGCGACACAGGTTCCCGGCCAGCCAGTGGCGCACCTCGTGCTCCGTGGGGTCGGGATTATGGTCGAGGAGGGCCTTCGCCGCCACGAGAAAACCGGGCGTGCAAATGCCGCACTGCAAACTGGCGTTTTCCAGAAATTTCTGCTGTAGCGGGTGCAGACCTTCGGGTGAAGCCAGCCCTTCGATGGTAAAGACCCGGCAACCCTGGATCTCGACGGCAAAGACCAGACAGGCATTCACCAACACGTTGTCGATGATAACACTGCAAGCGCCGCAATTGCCATCGTTGCAACCCTCCTTGGTGCCAGTCAGTCCAAGATCGTCGCGGAGCACTTCGAGCAAACTCTGCCGTGGTTCACAGAGAAATTCCATTTCTTCTCCGTTGATGGTTGTTTTTACGTGTGCCTTGCTGTTCATTAAAATTGATCTCCCTTATCTGGTTAAGACTGGATTCTGTTTACTGGCCATTCTCCTGCACCGCGTTGGGAACGAACTCTCCTCTGGCCCGGCGAATCGCCCCCAATAGCGCCCTCCGAGTCAATACCTTGACCAGATGTTTGCGGTAGTCGGCAGGCGCCCGCATATCGGAGATGGGCCGGGCAATTGATTGGGCGGCCAGAGCCGCGGTTTCAATCGATTCCTCGGAAACTTCTTTCCCTGACAAAAGTTGCCCCGCCTCCCGGGCAAAGAGTGGGGTTGGAGCGACCGCGGCCAATCCGATGCGGGCCTGGACAAACATTTTGCCCCCCTCATCCAATTGCACACTGGCTCCGGCTCCCACCACCGCGATATCCATTTCATAACGCGGAATGAATCGTAAATAATGTGCCCCACTGGACTTTTGAACGGAAGGCAAATGGAGGGCCACGAGAAGTTCACCTTTTTCCAGAATATTTTTCCCGGGTGCGGTGCAAAAATCCTCCACTGCCACGCGACGATTCCCCTGGGGTCCTGCAATTACGCACTCGGCCCCGTAGGCGATAAGGATCGGAATGCTGTCCGCGCTGGGTGAGGCATTGCAGAGGTTTCCGCCAAAGGTCGCCCGCCCCTGAACTTGAATTCCCCCGATAATGGCGGCGGCATCGATCAAACCGGGATAAGCATCCGCGATGGCACCGTCGTTATAAATGCGATGGCAAGGCACGGCGGCACCGATAGTCAAACCCTCGGAGGGCGCATAGCCAAGCTCATTGCACTCCGGCAAATGCTTTACATCAAGCACATGATCCGCCGATAGAGCCCCTTGCCGAAGTTGCACAATCAAGTCGGTGCCCCCAGCCAAAACTCTCGTCTGGCCTTCATTGCCAGCCAATAGGTTGACGGCCTCCGATAATGTCTCAGGCGCTAAATATTCAAAGTTTTGCAACTGCCGTTCCTTTCTCTTTTTATCAATCTCCGCACCAACTCAGCTGATGGAATTTATCAAGAGTTTGATTTACATGTCCAGAGGAATGAGTCAAATGCGTTTTTGTTTTAACAGGATGACAAACTGCGCATTAACTTTCAAACTTCTTGCAAATGTATTTTTCAGTGAATTTGGTTAAACTGAAAATTAGTCTATGGAAATAAATAGAACCATTCTCGAAAAACAGGTAACCATTCCATCTGTTATCCACCGCGCGGGATGGGTTTTTACCGCCCTGTTTTTTCTTTTTTCCATTTCTCAGCAACTGGCGGCGGGAGAAACCCCCGCAAATACCCCGCGCGACTATGCCCCGATGGCCAAACCTCTCGGCTTTTCCGGGAGCGACAGGGAAAATTTCTCTGAATCCAATCTCCGCAAGGCGATCGAAACTGGCGCCTATGGAATGATCGAATCGACCTCCTTTCATTTTGCCAATGCCAAAGAGGACGTAAAAAAGGCCAGGTTTTCTACCCTCAGCCGCGACTTGGCTGCATTGAAGCTACCCCACAGACAAATCACAGGCGTTTACAAAGGTCACAAAACCGGCCTCTCCTTCCTGGTCTTGAAGCCCTCCGGGGTGGAGGAGGAAGTATTTAAAAAAATGCTGTTTACTCTCGGTGCCAAATACTTGCAGGAATCCATCATTTTTTCCGCGAAACTCAGACCCGGTGAAACCGAAAAACGCAACTATTTGATCTTTACGACGGGAGAGCATGCTGGCTATTCCCGCTCCGGCACCGGTTTTATCGAAAACAACAAGGAGAATTACTCCGAGATCACCACTGCGGAGGGTACCACTATCGTTATCGGCGCCTACAACCTGGAAAAAGAATTTCGAAAACACCCGGAGTTGCTCTCGACGAACTCAAATCGGGATAGCGAAAGATGAGAATTCACTTTCATATTTTGCCGTTTACATTTCATGGGGTAACCTCATTTTCGTTCGGATACTACTACCTTCATGAAAAATCCCTTTCTGGATACCTCATTTCATATCCAATGGTCGCTGTTGCAGCCGGAGCACATTTGCCCGGCCATTGATGAGACTCTGGCCAACGCGCAGATAAATATCGATGCCGTAGCGGACCAGGAGGAAACGGCAGTCACTTTTGAAAGCTCTTTCTTGGCCCTGGAAAAAGCAACCGAAGATCTCGGAATGGCCTGGTCCAAGGTCAGCCACCTCGATTCGGTTTGCAATTCACCGGAACTGAGAACCGCTTATCATAAGATGCTTCCCAAGGTGATCGATTTTTTTGCCCGCATACCGCTCAACGAAAAGCTTTGGCAAATCCTCAACAGCTTCGCCGCAAACAATGAGAGGGGTTCCCTCAATCTCGTTCAACAAAGGTATCTGGACGAAACCACAGCCGAGTTTAGGGAACATGGGGCCGATCTGCAGGCCAGTCAAAAAGAGCGATTGCGCAACCTGGCCACCGAACTGGCTGAAATCACGCAAAAATATTCCGAAAATGTACTCGATGCGACCAATGCTTTTGAGCTGGTTGTGCGGGATCGCGAAAAATTGAATGGGTTACCGAAAAGGGATGTCGAACAAGCCCGCCAGGATGCCCTGAAAAAAGGCTGCGGCACAGAGGAAAACCCCCAATGGCGTTTCACTCTGCACATGCCTTCCTTACTGCCGGTCATGAAATACGCGCACGATGACGGCTTTCGCAAAACCATGTGGGAAGCAGACACCGCTATCGGCCGAGCGGAACCTCACAACAACATCGAGTTGATTGATAAAATTCTCACCCTTCGCCGGGAAAAGGCGGAACTCCTCGGCAAAGAGCATTTCGCCGATTTTATTCTGACCCGCAGGATGGCCAAAAACGGCGCAGCCGCGTTGACATTTGTGGAAAATTTGCACGAGAAAATCAGCGGGGCTTTCGCGCGAGAGAACAGAGATCTGGAAGACTTCAAGGGAGCGGCATCGAACACCCGATCCGGGCCTCTGGAACCATGGGACCTGGTCTATTGGTCGGAGCGTATGCGCCACCAGAAATACGACTTCGAGGAGGAAGAATTGCGGCCCTACTTCTCCATCGGGCCGGTCATCAGTGGGATGTTTCAGATTGCCGAGACGATTTACAATATTCAGCTCCAGGAAAAACCGGTCAAATTCGTGCCGCCGGGCCAGGATAAGCCTACCGATGATGGCGCGGTCGAAGTATGGCATCCAGAAGTCAAATACTATGAGGTGCGCGAACCCAACGGCGAATTGCTGGGCGCTTTTTATGCCGACTGGCATCCCCGGGAATCAAAGCGCAGCGGTGCCTGGATGAATTATCTCATGACCGGAAGTCCACCCAATGGAAAACTGCGAAAACCGCATTTGGGCCTCATTTGCGGAAACCTCACTCCTTCCATCAACGGCGAACCGGCTCTCCTCACCCATTACGAGGTGCAAACCATTTTTCACGAATTCGGGCACCTGCTGCACCATTTGCTGGGTAATGTGGAAATCAAGTCGCTCAATGGAGTTAACGTGCCTTGGGACTTTGTCGAATTGCCTTCCCAGATTATGGAAAACTGGTGTTGGGAGCGGGAGGGGCTAAACCTCTTTGCCCGCCATTATGAAACTGGCGAAATCCTGCCGGAAAATCTCTTCAAAAAGATGATTGAGGCGAGAAACTTCCAATCGGCGCGCAAAACCATGCGGCAGCTCTCCTTCGGCAAGATGGACCTGGAACTGCACATGGCAGCGCCCCATTCAGGGCAGGAAAAACTCGAAGACTGGGTCGATAAAATTTTGCAAGGCTACCAGACTCCGACCAGAACCAAACCACCCTCCATCATTGGCAGATTCACGCATGTATTTGCCGACAGCACGGGCTATGCGGCCGGTTATTATTCCTACAAATGGGCCGAAGTGCTCGATGCGGACGCCTTTACCCGGTTTAAAAAAGAAGGCATACTCAATCCCGCAACGGGGCGAGACTTCCGGGATAAAATCCTCTCCCGGGGCAATAGTGCCGACCCGGCCGAATTGTTTCGCAATTTCATGGGGCGCGACCCCGACCTGCAGGCCTTACTGGAACGAGAGGGCCTGGGCAATGACCCAACCGCCTGTGACAAATCCGGTAACAGTTGAGTCAATATTTCCCGCTATTGAAGGGCAAAGTTGGTGAACGATCGGCGACCCGGATTTGTAACTTGTTTATGCACGAACAGTTGTGCAGAATCATGTTTTACCTTCACTTTTGGAACTGAACCTGCTGATCTCTTGTATTATTAATCACCGCTAAACCTAAAAAACCCTAAAAAATGAATTTTCTACTATTTATATTAGTTCCCATAGTCATCGGCATGTGGGCACAGGCTAAAATTTCGCGCACTTACAGTAAATATTCCAAAGTGCCCTCGCGGGGTCGAATCACCGGACGCGAAGCAGCCGCATACGTCATGCAGAGCGCGGGCATCCACAATGTGGAGATCGTGCCGGTGCGGGGCCATTTGACGGACCACTATGACCCGGTCAACAAACGGCTGGCCTTGAGCGAGGAGAATTTCGCCGGCTCCAGCCTGGCCGCCCTGGGGGTGGCCGCCCACGAAGCCGGCCACGCCATCCAGCACGCCACCGGTTACAAGGCCCTGAAATTGCGTATGAGCCTGATTCCTATCACCAACATCGCTTCCCGGCTATTGCCCTTCGTCATCATAGGCGGCTTCTTTTTCGGCATGATGGGGTTGATCAAACTGGGCATCCTGGTCTATCTGGTCTTAACTGTGTTTCAATTGGTGACCCTGCCGGTCGAATTCGACGCCAGCCGCCGAGCAAAGAAGGTTTTATCGGGTCTTGGGATCATCGAACGCGATGAATTGCAGGGGGTGGAAAAAACCCTTGATGCCGCCGCCTTCACCTATGTGGCCGCCTTCATCGCCTCGTTGGGCAACCTGCTTTACCTTTTTATGATTTCGAGGGACTAATCGAAGCGGTTACAAAATAAAATCCCGGCTACCCGCGACCCAAATTTCATAGGACAATGATTTGCCCGCAACGGGCGTCAGCTCGACTATGCCCCCGGCCGCCTCCACCAAGGCCATCCCGGCGGCAATATCCCAGAGGTTGACGCCGTTTTCATAATAAGCGTCCACCCGCCCCGCCGCCACATAGGTCATGGCGATGGCTGCGGTCCCCAGCATGCGAATTTTTTTGAAACTCTGAACCATGGCGTTGAGTTTATCCAAGGCGGGGGTGGATCGATCGGCATTGGCCGGGAACCCGGTCGCAATGGTGGCCTTTTTGATTGAGTCGGCCCAATTGGGTTCATGTTTTGAGCCGTTGATTTGCAGTCCATTTCCTGCCCTTGGGATCCCCGTAAACAACTCGTCCCGATAGAAATCATAAATGACCCCGAGAAGCGATTTTTGGCCTGAGAGGAGTCCGATGCTGACACAGGTGAGAGGCAAATCCCGCAGGTAATTATAAGTGCCGTCCAGCGGATCGATGACCCAATAGGGCTCGCAGCGATTGATCAAATCAGCATCGCCGCCTTCCTCCTCACCGATGACGGGATAATCCGCCTCCTCCGTAAAAATATCGCGGATGAGCTTTTCGGACTCCACATCGGCCTGTAGTTTGACGTCGTGGGCGAACTCGGCATTGACCTTGCGATAATCATCGGTTCCCGCCAGAAGGCGTGCCCCGGCCGCGCGAGCCGCTTTTTCCGCCGTTTCGAGCAGTGATGAAAGGTCTGGTTCGGTCATAACGGTTGGTTACTAAATGGAATACAGGTTAAATGAGGTGTCCTATTTCTCGAGGTTTTCATTTTTCTCCTCCATAGACTTGAATCCTCCCGCCACCGCATCGATTCCCTCGCTCGTCATATAGATACAGCCCAGAGAGACGGCCGCGGTCAAAATCAACGCCGCCAGGGACATACCCCAGCTCACCTTCATGAAAACTTTGGTCAGGTAAACGCCGACTCCCAAAAAGAGCAGGATTCCCAAGGTAGTTTTCAAAACCACCTGGAAGGTTTCCGAGGAAATGCGTTCCGCCAAATAAATATCATAGGCGGACAAACCCGCCACTACTGCCGCAAACGATATTATCATGCCCAAAAACACAAGTATGAAGCCCTGCTTGCTACCCACCACAAAGGACGCGATAAGCTTGCCGAAAAGCAAAATCGCCCCCGCACCGACCATCAATAAAGTATTAAAATGAGGTCCGTCCGGCGCCAGAAACAACAATTGTCCGAGCACCGTTTTTACTGCGTCGATCCAGGTTTCCATATTCGTCCAAAATTAAAGTTAATCGGGACATTGCCCACGGGTTGAGCAAACACTCTCGAATTTCAACGCTTCTATCAAACCAATTCAGGCATCCGGTAGCGGGTCTATTAAAGCTCTCGTTTCAAAACGGTGGTGTTGGTCGCCTCGGGGAGTTTTTCAGGATAATCGAGCGTGTAATGCAAGCCCCGGCTCTCCTTCCGCCGGAGGGCGCATTGCACAATCAAATCGGCCACCTCAATCAGGTTCCTGAGTTCCAGTAGCCGGGGTTCCACCTTGAAATTCCAGTAATAATCGTAAATTTCGTTTCTCAGGTTTTGAATGCGGGCGCGGGCGCGTTCCAGGCGTTTGGTGGTGCGGACGATACCCACATAATCCCACATCGTGCGCCGCAATTCATCCCAATTATGGGAGAGGACCACCCGCTCATCGCTGTCCTCCGCGTCACCGTCCACCCATTCCGGAAGCGCCACCGATTCAGGCTGATGCTTTTTTAAATAATCCGTCACCGCGAGGGAACCCCGGTGGGCCATTACGACCGCCTCCAGTAATGAATTGCTGGCCAGGCGATTGGCCCCGTGCAAACCGGTGCAAGCCACCTCACCGCAGGCGTAGAGACCGGGCAGGCTGGTTTCGGCGGACAAATTGGTGCGCACCCCGCCGCAAAGGTAATGGGCCGCCGGCACCACCGGGATCAAATCCGTCGCCATATTGATTCCGTGCCGGGCACAGACCTCGAATATATTCGGAAAACGGCTTTGCAGCACTTCTTCCGGGTGCCCCGTGATGTCCAGCCAAAGATGCCGCGCACCGGACTGCTTCATCTCGCTGTCGATGGCACGGGCCACGATGTCCCGCGGCGCCAGGTCGGCCAACGGGTGATGGTGCTTCATAAACGGACGACGGTCAGCATTGCGCAAAATGGCGCCTTCTCCCCGCACCGCCTCACTGATGAGGAAGCGATCATTGGTCGAGCTGTAAAGAGATGTCGGATGAAATTGGACAAACTCCATGTTGGCCACCTCCACTCCCGCCCGGTAGGCCATGGCAATGCCATCACCGGTTGCGATATCGGGATTGGTCGTAAATTGATAAACCTGCCCCAGCCCGCCGGTCGTCAGCATCACCACCGGCGCCCGGAAAACCTCCACCCGCCCCTTGAGGACATCCAGGGCGTAGAGGCCGATCACGCCATCGCCATCATTGCGGACGGCAAAACCACTCTTGGTCAGCTTATTTTGCGTGATCAAGTCGATGGCGAAAAAATGCTCCAGCACGGTGATGTGGTTATTGCGGGCCGTCGCCCTCAAAAGAGCCGATTCAATGGCCTTTCCCGTGATATCCTGGACATGGAGGACCCGCCGCCGGGAGTGCCCGCCCTCGCGCCCCAAGGAAGGGGAGCCGTCCTCCAATTGGGAAAAATGCACCCCGATCTCGATCAACTCTTTCACCCGGGCCGGTCCCTCATTGATGATCTCCTCGACCGAAACCGCATCGCACAAACCATCCCCCGCCTCCAATGTATCCTTCAGGTGACTCTTAAAATCGTCATTTTGCGCCGTCACGCAGGCAATGCCGCCCTGGGCGTAATTGGTATTCGAGTCGGCCCGATTCTTCTTCGTCAAAATAGCCACGCTGCGCCCCGCCGAAGCCACCTGCAAAGCAAAGCTCAACCCGGCAATCCCGCTACCCACCACAATAACATCAAAATTCCTGCTCATCGGTTAAATCATTCTTAGCTCATCAATCAAAATATTTCATAAACCCGCAGATTACACAGATAACCGCCGAAAATGAAAGAACGTATTAATCATTATATCAAAATTATCGGTGCTCATCCGTGTACCGAGCGAAGCGACATCCACCAATCCCTGGTTGAAAAAGTAAAGAATCAATTAAGCTCATTATTCGCGTCTATTAGTGTTCATTATTAGCGGTTCCTGACTTCGAGCCGCATTATACCATACATCCCAAAATCGCGCAACCGATACGTTGGCTCCGTTGGATGCGTTTGATTAAACATGAAAAAAAGAGCAAAAATTCCGAAAAACCATTCGACAAAAACCATATTCCTTACTATTTTATAAGGATACTTTATTTAGAGTAATGAAAATGGACACATCTACTATCACCAGCAAAGGACAAACCACCATTCCGGTGGAAGTCCGCAAACGTCTTCAATTGAAGGCTGGCGACAAAGTTCGGTTCTTTATCGAGGAAGATGGCAAGGCGGTCATCGTTCCCCTTAAAAGTTCCGTTCGCCGGTTGAAAGGCATGCTCAAAAGCGACAAAAACTTCACCGATGAAGAGATCAAAACTGCCATCGGTAAACATGTGGCTCAAAAAAACCGCAAGTCGCTCCGGCCATGATCAATCTGGATACCAATATCCTCCTGCGCTACATAGTTCAGGACGATTCCGGGCAACTATCCCGCGCGGCCAAAATCATCGAAAGCTGCACTGAGGAAGAACCCGGATTCATTGTCAACGGAATGGTCTTTGAGTTTTTATGGGCCTTGGAATCCGCCTACGGCTTTTCGCGCCAGGAAATAGCCGAAGTAATGGACATCATACTAACGGCCCCTGAACTCATTGTGGAACACAAGGAATGCGTCTGGTCGGCCCTCAAAGCCTACCGCACCAACGTCGATTTCACCGACGCCCTCATCGGCCAGGTAGGAGCCAAATACGGCTGCACCACCACCAAAACCTTCGACAAAAAAGCAGCCAAAAACCTACCCCAATTCACCCTCGCATAACCAAGCAAAACGATACCTTTAAATATCTTGATCATACTATGAAACCTTGACATCAAAACCTCGATTCCGTAACATCCATCCTAGAAAGGAACGCACCGAAATATGTCATTACGCAAAACAAATAAACCAGATCAGGATCGGATTGACGTGAACATCTCACCCATGATCGATATGGTCTTCATCCTCTTAATCTTCTTCATCGTCACTACGGTATTTGTAGAGGAAAAAGGATTACGCGCGAACAACCTTGGCCTCGATGGAGATCCCAGTTTGACCGAACAAATAAAGCTATTGGTTTCAAGCCAAGGTCAAATATACTCTGAAGGTAGAGAGATCGGTCTGGGAGGAGTACGCGCTACGGTGAGAAATAGGATGCAACGGGACCTGCTTCCAGTTCTTGTTGAAGTAGAATCAGGAGCGCCGTCAGGCATAATGGTTCGTGTAATGGATGAAGTAAAAATCGCCGAACCAAGAGCCGCTGTGACTTTATCCCAAGTCTCCCGATAATTTCCTCGATTCGAAAAACGGAAACGAGAAAAGTGCAGAACAATCCGCTGCACGAAATGACATTACAGCAATAGTACGCCCGCACGGTTCGAACTTCACTACTCTACCAAGAGCGATGAACATATTCGAAACGAAGCGGACTGAAAGACAGGATCGTCACGATCGTGGCATGTTCATGATAAATATTGCCATGATTGCGGTATTTTGTCTTTCAGTATTCCTTCTTCAACCAACATTCAGGGAAATATATGCGGGCCTTGGGCACCCGCCGACACGATTAAGCCAATTCTATTCGATTCCACATTACGTTTGGTCGATCATATTTGTACCAATTGTAGGAATAATTTTATGGGTTGAGGCATGTTTCGAAAATATTTGGGGAAGATTGGTATTCAACATAGGTGCATTTCTCGCGATTTCACTGCTGATGGTGGCTTATTATTTCGGATCCTCCTTCCTGCTAATGGGAGGTATTGGCAGGATAATGACGAATTAAAGATGTATAGAACCATTCGATCCACCTATTACAGAGATACTATGCGGATGATTGATTCTGTATGGGATTGAAAACATAGAAAAGAGCCTCGTCGTTTCCTTTATAGGATGTCGCTTGAATTTTTCACAAATTAGCTTGAATAACTGGGCTTGAAAGGAGTGTTATTTCCCCGTGATACGAATTAACGAAAATTACTTGAAGCTGAAGGCTTCCTACTTGTTTGCAGATATTGCCCGACGGGTGCAGGCCCATCAGGAGGCGCATCCGGAAACGGAAATCATCAAACTGGGCATCGGTGATGTGACCGAGCCGCTCCCGGTGGCTTGCCGGGAAGCTTTCCACAAGGCTGTTGACGATTTGGGCTGCCGGGAATCATTTCACGGCTACGGACCGGAACAGGGTTATTCGTTTTTGCGTGATGCCATTGCCGAAAACGATTTCCAAAGCCGCGGGGCCGATATTACGGCGGATGAAATTTTTGTCAGCGACGGATCCAAATGCGACTCCGGAAATATCCAGGAAATTTTTGCCCAAGACATCACCATTGCCGTCCCCGATCCGGTTTATCCGGTCTATGTCGATACCAACGTCATGGCGGGCCGCACCGGTTCCTGCGTCGATGGCCGTTATGAAAACCTCGTTTATCTCGAATCAACCCCGCAAAACGATTACCTGCCGGGATTGCCCGAGCAATCCGTGGACCTCATTTACCTCTGTTTTCCCAACAACCCGACCGGGGCCACCGCCACGGCGAATCAGCTGCAGCAATGGGTCGATTACGCGCGGGGAAACAAAGCCATCATCCTCTTCGATGCCGCGTATGAATCCTTTATCCGGGACGACTCGCTGCCCCATTCTATTTACGAGATCGAAGGGGCGCGGGAAACGGCCATCGAGTTTCGCAGCTTCTCCAAAAACGCCGGTTTCACGGGCACCCGGTGTGCCCTAACGGTAGTCCCTAAAGAATTAATGGCCCGCGACTCCAACGGCGTCGCGCAATCGGTGCATGCTCTGTGGTCGCGCCGCCAATCGACCAAATTCAACGGCGTCTCCTACCCCGTGCAAAAAGCTGCTGCGGCCGTTTATTCAAAAGCGGGCCGCCGGGAAATCGCGCAATTGACCGATTATTACCTGGGCAATGCCCGCATCATCCGGGAAAAGATGACCGCGCGCGGCCTCACCTGTGCGGGGGGAGAAAATTCACCCTATATCTGGATCAACACGGGCGGAGACTCGTGGGAGTTTTTCGATTTGCTGCTCAATAAAGCGGGGGTTGTCTGCACTCCGGGCGTCGGCTTCGGCAATTGCGGGCAGGGGCACATCCGATTGAGCGCCTTTAACAAAAGGGAGAGCATTGCCGAGGCGCTGGAACGCATCTCCTCGGTATTATAAGCTACGAGAAATGAATGCTGGATCCGGCTATTCCGTTTTTTCGGAAGCCTTGGAGGGACACTTTTCGTTCAGGCAATTATAGATGCATGCAAAAACCGCTCCACCGATGAGGCCATCGACCAAGCCGTAGGCCAATCCAATCAGGCTGCCCACCGGACTCACGCAATAGCCGGGATATAATCGCCCGATAAACGTGATATCTCCCGTCGCTCCTTCCAGGAAAATGAGCCACCAGGTGCAAATGAACAAACTCACGCCCCACAAAATTCCTCCGGTCAGCGCAAACGCTTTGATATTCAGTTTCATTCTTATTTCCCTCCCATTCGCTGTTTAAACAATTCTGAAACAGGGATATACGATTTCCCTGTTCTTTCACTTCCTGTGAAATATATCAGCGTAACGGAAATCCGTCAAACCGGGAAAACAAACAGTCAAATACGTTCGATAATGCGCTCGGTGAGGCTGTCGGTTGTTTCCCCGCCGCCGATATCGGGAGTGCCCAAGCCCGCCGCCAAGGTTTCCTCGACAGCCCGCTTGATGGTCTCCGCGGCGGCGTTTTGCCCAAGCCATTCGAGCATCATGGCTCCGCTTAAAACGGCCCCCACAGGATTGGCGATACCCTTGCCGGCAATATCGGGGGCCGACCCGTGAACCGGTTCGAAAAGCGAGGGGAAGCGCCGCTCGGGGTCGAGATTGGCTGAGGGGTTGATGCCCAGGCTACCCGTCACCGCCCCGGTCAGGTCCGTTAAAATATCCCCGAACAAATTGCTCGCCACCACCACATCAAACTCGGAAGGGCGCAGGACAAATCGCATGGTGGCGGCATCCACATGCAGTTTTTCAACCTCCACGTCGGGGAATTGCGGACAAATTTCCTCAAAAACCTCATCCCATAGCACGTACCCGAATGCGAGGGCGTTGGACTTGGTCACGAGGGTCAATTTCTTGCCACGTGTCATGGCCAGATCAAATGAAAAACGGAGTATGCGCTCAATCCCCTTGCGGGTGTGCAAGGCCGACTGCAGTGCGGACTCCTCCGGTTTTCCCTGGTGGAACCGCCCGCCAAGATTGACGTATTCGCCCTCCGAATTTTCCCGCACCACCACCATATCAATCGGTTTATCGCTGCGCAAAGGATTGGCAATTCCCGCAAAAGTGCGCGCCGGGCGAACACAAGCATAGAGATCGAATTGCTGGCGGATTTGGATTATGGGAACCAGGGTCTGGTGGTCCGGTAGCCTGCCGGGCCAACCGATGGCGCCCAGAAAAATGGCATCGAAAGGCCGCAGTTGCTCGATAAAATCCTCGGGAACAATGCAGCCATGGGTTTCATAATATTTTACGCTCCAGTCAAACCGCTCATATTCCAGGACATAACCGCCTATTTTACCCTGCACGGCATCCAACACGCGGATGGCGGCCTCAGAAACATCGACCCCGATTCCATCCCCGGGATAATGAGCAATCCGAAAAGTATCCATGGAAACCTAATGAATACAAAAACCTACCGTCGGCAACACAAGAGTCGCCGACTTACTTGATCTATTTCCGCGATGCTCCCTCTAACCGCTACCTGTATCCCCATGAATCGCGCCCTGCTCCGCCACCTACAATATTTGCAATAGAACCGCATATTATTCGCTCATATGGGAAAGAATTCTAAATATTTGCCGATGGAATATATAGGCCGGAAAAACAAATTGGATTATTTACTAGACTTTTGGCAAAATCTGAATAACGTTTAATGAGAAAGAGTCTCATTTTCACAGTAAATCCTGAACCATCGAACAACCATGTTGAACCTGAGCAACTTGTCCATCGGATCAAAAGCAAGAGTCAAAGCCATCGACGCTAAAAAAAGCGTGGATCAAAGGCTGATGGTGATGGGGCTGCTACCGGGAATGGATGTAAAAGTGGTGCAGGTGGCCCCGTTTGGCGATCCGATTGCCATAGAGTTTCAAGGCCGACGCGTGAGCCTGCGAAGGGCCGAGGCGTCCGGAGTAATTCTCGATCTCCTCGCTTAAAGAGGTGCAGGCGATTCGCAATCATGGCCTTATTGCCTCCATTGGCGCCTGAGAAGACCATCAGAATCGCCCTGATCGGCAATCCCAATACTGGAAAAACGACCCTTTTCAACAACCTGACCGGCTTGCGGCAGCGCGTCGGCAACTACCCGGGCGTGACTGTGGCCAAGAAGTCGGGGCTGCTGAAACTGAGCCACGGCAACGTTGAATTGGTCGATCTGCCCGGCGCCTACAGTTTGTCGGCGGCTTCCCTGGACGAGCGAATCGTGGTGGACGCTTTAAGCGGGCGCGTTGCCGGGATGGAAACCCCCGATGTGGTGGCCTGTGTTGTCGATGCGGCCAACTTGTTGAGAAATCTTTTCCTGGCTTCCCAGGCGGCCGAGCTCGGCATCCCCATGATCCTGATACTGAACCAATGCGACGTGGCTCGGAGGAAAAACATTCACATCGACGAGCAGCTGCTTTCCGAACGGCTGGGTGTGCCCGTAGTCAAGGCGGTGGCCACCCGGCACGAGGGAACGGAGGAGATTATCGAGGCCATAAATTCGGTTCTCGATCGGCCCCGCAGAATGCCCGTCATCCAATGGCCCAAATCTGTCAATGAGGCCACCGATTTACTGCGGACAGCCATTCGCCCTGAATTGAGTGAAGGGCTCAACAATACCGAACTGCACCGAATCTTGTTCGATGCGGATTGTGCCGTCCTAGACCGGTTCGGCAAAGATACCGAAGACATTCGTTTGTATGTGGGGCAGGCCAGAGGTCTTATCTTCAAAGCGGGCTATAATCCCATGGCGGCGGAAGCTCTGCTGCAATACGAACACCTGGGCCGATTGATCGATGGGGTCATCACCCATCCGGGAACTGCCAAAACCAGCCGCACTGAGTCTATCGACCAGCTTATGGTACACCGTGGCTGGGGATTGGCCATTTTTGTGGGAATGATGTATCTGGTGTTTCTGTCGGTTTACACCTGGGCCAACCCCTTCATGGAGGCCATCCAGGCAGGTATCTTGTGGCTGCAGGGAATCACCGAGCCCTGGTTTGCGGCCACCCCCATGCTGCAAAGCCTGATGGTGGATGGTGTCATCGAAGGCGTGGGTGCTTTTCTGGGATTTCTACCCCAGATATTAATTCTCTTTTTCTTTATCGCATTGCTGGAGGACACCGGTTACATGGCCAGGGCCGCCTTTTTGATGGATAAGATGTTCAGTTGGTGCGGCTTGAACGGAAAGAGCTTTGTGCCCCTGCTCTCCAGTTATGCCTGCGCCGTACCCGGCATCATGGCCACCCGCACGATCGAAGACCCCAAAGCACGTTTGGCCACCATTTTGATCGCCCCATTCATGAGTTGCTCGGCCCGATTACCGGT
This sequence comes from Opitutales bacterium, assembly GCA_021772555.1. Classification (GTDB taxonomy): domain Bacteria; phylum Verrucomicrobiota; class Verrucomicrobiia; order Opitutales; family UBA2987; genus JAJFLU01. Next base: position 22,669 of record JAJFLT010000036.1, read on the forward strand.
TTATGTTTTGCTGATTGGAGCCTTTATCGAACCCATCTATGGCTCTTTTTATGCCAGTCTGGCTCTCTTCCTGATGCACTTTGTAGGGCTCGCCGTAGCCATCCCGACGGCATTCTTTTTAAATAAGTGTGTCCTACGCACCCGCCCCCAGCCATTTCTCCTGGAATTACCGGCCTATCGAGTGCCACGGCTGCGGGACGTCGCCTGGCGCATGATCCAGAGCGGCGGGGAGTTTATCAAACGAGCGGGCACCATCATATTTGCCATCACCATCATAGTCTGGGCCTTGCTCTATTTTCCCAGAACGCCCGGGGTAGAAACGGAAACGCGCCGGGCCTTTATCGTGGAACAGGCATCGGTGCAAAATCTAAACCGGGAAAATATTGCAGCCGAATTGGCCACGCCGGATTCAGACCTTTCCCAGCAACTGGAGGACCTGGTAGACAGCGCATACCTGGAACAAAGTTTCATGGGACGGATCGGAAAAACACTTCAGCCCGTATTCGCCCCAGCAGGTTTCGACTGGAAGATTACGGTGGGAGTGCTGGCCAGCTTTCCGGCCCGGGAGGTTGTCATATCGACCCTCGGCGTCATATACAGCCTGGGTGGAGACGTGGACGAGGAAACCGGAGATTTAAGGCAGGCCGTGGCCAAAGCCAAGTGGACCAATGGAGAGCGCAAGGGCTCGCCCGTTTACACCATGCCGGTGGTAGTGGGAATCCTCATATTTTTCGCCCTCTGCTCCCAATGCGGAGCGACTCTCGCCATCATTACGAAAGAAGCGGGCTTCCACTGGGCCGTGGTATCATTTTCATTTATGACTTCGTTGGCCTGGTTGGGGGCTGTGCTCTCCTATCAAATTGGAATCCGTCTATTCTAAGTTGGGGCAATGGATTCACGGGGCGCGAAAAGTAATGGTATTGAATTAAAATGAACAGCTGGCTCGATATTATCGCGGTAACCTCAGTCGTGGCACTATGCACGGTTTATCTGGGATTCTATTTTTTCCGAAAAAAAAAGCCCGAGAATACCTGCGGCAAGAGTAACTGCGGTTGTTCCGGGAAGGCTGAAACCCTGCCTTCATTGAAAAAATAAAGGTTGAACGTTATTTCTTGCCGCGCTTGTCTTCACCCTCGGTAAGTAGCGCTTCGCCCGATTTGTAGTCCTCAAAGCGGGAAGCCATATATTTCAAGGTTTGCTCCAACTGCGAGTCCCGTGCGCATTCTCTGCCTAAAATGGCAAAAGCCTCCCGCAGGTGAGGCGGAACGGGAAAGTGAAAGGAGCATTCCCCGGTGGGTTGAACTTTGACCAGACCATCTTCCAGCTTTGTCCGGCTAATGATTTCTTCCAGGTAGGCTGATAAAAGAGCTGCCCGGCGGGATTTGGTATCAAAGCCACGAATGATCCTTCCCGCCATATCAGGGGAATAGGACTCCCCTTGAATAACTTTGGTAACGGCGCTGGGCAACAACCCGCAGTCGGCGGCCAGTTCTGATTTCTTGCGCCCATCCAGGCGTAGAAACTCCTCCAAGGATTTTCCAAGCAATTTCATTCTCCCCCTAATTTCGATATTATTAATGATAATTACGTATCAGTAAATGTTTTCTTGCATTTTTGGAAACCATATCAAGAGATCGACAACTCACTTAAAAAGTTGAGCAGGTTTGCCGCTGAATATCCGCGGAGAAGACAATCCACGGAAAAAAATCAAACACTATAAATCCCGCAATGATCGATTTTCCATCAGGCAAAAAGCGCGCTCAAGCGTCATGCCACACCGTAAGCCCATCTTTTCTCCGAAAGGAAAGAGCGCAAAACTGAGC
>JAJFLT010000351.1 GCA_021772555.1 Opitutales bacterium
GAACAAAATCAACCCCTTCCTTGAGGGATATGTAAAACCTCGTCATGTTGGGATCAGTAACCGAAACCACGCCAGTTTTTTTCTGCTTGAGGAAGTGGGGGACCACGCTCCCGCGACTTCCGATGACATTTCCGTAACGGACGATGGAAAACCGGGTGGCTCCCTTGCCACTGTAACTGTTGGCGGCCACAAAGACTTTGTCTGAGCACAACTTGGTGGCTCCATACAGGTTTATCGGATTGACCGCCTTATCGGTGCTCAGGGCGATCACTTTATTGACGCCGGCCGCAAGGGCGGCATCGACAATATTGGTGGCTCCGTTGATATTGGTTTTTATAAATTCGTGAGGATTGTATTCGGCCGCAGGCACCTGCTTGAGAGCTGCCGAGTGAATGACATAATCGACCCCCGCCATAGCCCGCACCAGCCGTTCCTTATCACGCACATCGCCCAGAAAAAAGCGCATACTAGGATGCATAAAACGCTTGTCTGCAGCCATTTCCGACTGTTTAAGTTCATCTCTGGAATAGACGATGACTCTTTTCGGATTATAGCGGTCAAGTATTTCGGCGCAGCACTTTCTTCCGAACGAACCGGTACCGCCGGTTATGAGTATAGATTTGCCATTGAGCATAAATAAAATGAGTTGATTTTCACTGCCGTGCAGGGCGGCAATAGCGTATAATTTCAGTATTTATCGGCTGATCACGCATTTATTAACATTTTTTTGGGATTCCCATGTGGGTTTGCCCCATGCTCCAGCCAAGCCTGTAATTAGGACAAAATGTTAACTTATGGCCCAAGTTCTTTTTGGACCCCATTCCCCATTTGAATGAGCGTGACAGCTCGTTAAACTCTAATTTCGAAAACGGATGGTTCGACGGGAAATGAATCTTGCTGGTAGGTATTTTTCAGGTTCTCTGATAAATTCCGGAAATGGTCTGAATTTTTTTCCGGTCTGGCGGTAGTTTCATCAATGTCTGCAGATTTGGGTTGTTCGCCTTCTGTGGCCGGATTCTGTATTTTTTTCGCTGCCGATATCTCCATAGTCGAAGCAGCGGCGGCAACTTTGAGATCTTGTGGTGAAGGATCTGCTGGAGCCAGGGCGGCTGCCCGGATTTGCCGGGATTTGGATTGTGTCTCCTGCGGATTGGAGCCAGGCGAAGTATCGATTTGGACCTCTCCTCCAATGGCGTAGAATTTTCCATCGGGACCCTTTTGAAAGGAAAAGGAGGCGCCTCCTGATGCGAGACTTCCGGCCGCCGCCAGATGTGCCGCTTCGTGCGCGCGGACTTGTGAATCACGGGCGGCCAGCTTTCGAACCTGATCCTGTTCTTTCGGAGTGAGCCGGTTGGCTTCCTCATCGGCCTCTTCCAAATTTAAATTTTTATCCGAATCGGCAGGTTGGTTAACTCCTTCCGCTTCTTCCACATTGGGATGCCGGTTGCTCCCGTCCTGAGGTTCCGCCCTGTTTTGATTTTCCCCATAGGCTGGGTAGAGGCCGGAATTACCGCCCACTGAGGTTGTGCTCACGCTTCCTGTCATAAACTCAAATAATAAGTCGATTTTTTGGGAGTATCCTTTAGCCAATAATTTTGGCAAAAATGCTCCGAGTGCCGATAAGTCTCAACCATAGAGGGACTTAGGTTTTGAATGCCGCTTCCATAACGGTATCCCTAAAATAGCAACTTACCTGTCGTGGGCTTCTTTATCTGGGCCCAAATCAAGTAGCTGTGTAGTCAACTTCGGTTTTGCGGCAGGTTCTGCTTAAAAATTATTCAACGGCTCCGATGAATCAAAAAATTAATAGGCACCCACAACGAGATTTTTTTTTGAGAGAACAATGTCAGAAATCGAATCCGGGCCGAAAAGTTTCGACCCCCAAGCATGAAGCGGTTCGGTTATATAACATACCGATGCGAGCATTTATTTATTTCTCATGGCTTTCGACAAGATTTTAGTACTGGACGATCAAATAATCATTCGGAAATCTTTGGAAGCGCAATTGAGCAGCCGTGGATACAGCGTGACAACGGCGAAGACGATTGCTGAGGCCGAGGTTCTTTTGAATCAGGATCAATTCGACATGATGTTCCTTGATTTTCGCCTGCCGGATGGGAAGGGGACGGATTTGCTGGAAAAAATCGCGGATCTTCCCAACAGCCCTCTGACGGTAATTATTACCGGGCACGGAACCATTGAATCGGCGGTCAACTGCATTCAATTGGGGGCATTCGACTATGTGGTCAAGCCCTGGACCTTGGACCAGCTCAATGTTATTATTAAAAAGGCGGAGGCCTTTAGCCAGTTGCTTAAAGTTAATCAATACTTCAGCAATCAATTACAGAAAAACAGCGAGATCCTGGGACTCAGCTCAACCATTCGCCATCTTCGCCAGTTGATTAAAAAAGTGGCCGCGACGGAGGCTACAGTCCTTATAACCGGAGAAAACGGCACAGGTAAAGAATTAGTGGCTCGTGAACTATTTCGGCTCAGTCCAAGGGCGAAGAAGCCTTATATCCGGGTTAATTGCGCAGCCATTTCGGAGAACCTCATCGAAAGCGAGTTTTTCGGGCATGAAAAAGGTGCTTTTACCGGGGCGGCCCAAAGACGTGAAGGACGATTTGAACTGGCTAACAATGGCACCATACTGCTGGACGAGATCGGGGAAATCCACCCCAGTTTGCAGGTTAAACTGCTTCGCGTCCTACAGGAGAGGGAATTCGAGCGAGTTGGAGGCAACAAATCCATCAAAATCAACGTTCGGGTGATTGCCACAACCAACCGCGATTTGCAAAAAGCGGTGGAAAAAGGGGAATTCAGAGAGGATTTATATTATCGACTGAATGTATTTCCTATTTTTGTTCCGCCTTTGCGGGAACGCAGGGAAGATATAGAACTGTTGGCCGACAATTTTCTGCAATCGCATACCCGTAAACACGGCATAAAACTTTCCGGTTTTTCCGAACCGGCCATGGAACGGCTTCTCGATCACAATTGGCCTGGCAACGTCCGGGAATTGGAAAATACCATCGAAAGATCGGTCATTCTTTCGGAAAGTGGACAGTCTGTTAAAGAGGAAGCTCTCGGGTTGATGCCCAGAAAAAATTTCCAGAGAGTATCATCCCCGAAATCGGTTCCGAAAGATTGCGCGCTGGAAGATTCTTCGAATGGTGCGAACGGAGAAGAGGACTTCGACCTGGCGCTTCTGGACGATGTACCCGAATTTCTCAGTCTGGACGCCCTTGAAAAAGAACATATTTTTCGCGCTTTAGGGAAAACCAAAGGGAAAAGAAATCAGGCCGCATCACTTCTCAATATCAGCACCCGGACATTACGAAACAAATTAAAGCAATACCGTTTAGAAGGAGCCATGCCATTTTGAAATTACGGTGTGGAAAACTTACCTCCCGGGGAAAGTTATTAGAGGTTAATTGCCGGAAATCGAAGGACAATGGTAAATTTATTAGTTTTGCACTCAAATTTTCATTTCCACAGCCGATTAGATATTAAACGATAAAATAATGGCATCGTTAGTCCTGAATTTGCGGACTTTCGGACCTGATCAATAGTTCAAATCCGCATATTTAAGGTATCATGCAAACATTAATCCCCTTTTCACCCGAGACTCTTGAGGAGATGTTGGTAACTTCTGTAGAGAAGCTTTTCTCCACCATGCTCAGTTCTCAGGCCACTTTTAATCATTCGGTGGGAGGTGAGATTAATAGCGAGAGCAGCGACACACCTTTTAACACTGGCAAACCCATGATAGTATCCATGGTCGGATTTATCGGAGTCGCCAACGGAGTCGTTTACATTTACATGGAGGAAGATTTGGCCAAAGACCTTACTTGCGATTTCCTCGGTATGGAGCAGGAGGAATTTGCAATCTTCGATGCCGACGAAAAACAGGAAACGATTAACGACGCGCTCGGTGAGTTGGCCAATATGATTGTGGGCAATTTCAAGAATATGTGGTGCGACGAAGGCTACCAGTGCAAATTGACTATACCATCGATTGTGAGAGGGCGGAATTTTGCCATTGAAACAACCTCCTCGGTTCTTCGCCACGCCTACCACTTCGATGTGGCTGGATCAACTTTGGTTGCGGATCTTATTTTAAAAGCAGGAGAATAGATAAAGTCATGGGATTGAAAATATTAACCGTAGATGATTCCAGAGCAGTGCGGATCATCGTTAAAAAAGCTTTTCGGCAATTTGATTGTGATCTTGTCGAAGCTGCCAATGGGGTGGAAGGGTTGGCAGCCGCCAGCAAGGAAAACCCCGACATTATCTTGCTCGATGTGACCATGCCGGTTATGGATGGGGTGGAAATGCTCGCCAAACTGAAGGCGGAACCTCTTCTCAAGCCCATTCCGGTAGTCATGCTGACAGCTGAAGCGGGGCGCGAGATGGTACTGAAAATCGCCAAGCTGGGCATTCGTGATTATATCGTAAAACCCTTTAAAGAGGATGTTTTAACAGACAAGGTCAGCCGCATTATCGACTTGAGGCCGGTAGGCGAGAGATCATCCAAACAGAAAGGGCTGTCCGATAAATGCGAAATTCTCGTCGTAGAAGATAAACCTGTCATTATCGAACAGATAAAAAAGGGGATAGCCCATACTCCCTGGAATATTCACGGGGCGACATCTTCCGGCGAGGCCATAGATTTCTGCCAAAAGCAATTACCTGACCTCATTATCATCAGTCTCACATTGGAAGATGACGCTGCGGCAACAATTTTCAGGCTTTTGCGAGCGAACGTCAAAACGAAATATATTCCAGTTTTCGGCCTGGCCGTGAAAACAGCCCTGCAAGAACAGCAGCAGGCCCAACAGTTGGGATTTACCTCCATCGTGACAAAACCCATCGATTATTCCGAACTGGAGGCAAAAATCGCCAAAGCAATCAATCTGGACACTTCGGAAAAGTACTTTAGGTTCGAGGAAGATTATTTGCTCATCAATTTTCCCGAAGCGACTAACAGCAACCACATCAACGAGGTGTCAAGCTACCTCAAGCCGAAGATTTCCAATGCTGTGGACAATGGCTACAACAAAGTTATTTTCGATGTTCACGCCTTGAAAAATGTCAATATGCCGGTCATCAAACTCCTCGTGCAGGTCAAACAAATTTGCCGAGAATTGACATTGTCCTATTCTTTAGTCGCCAATGATGATGTGGTCATGGAATGCCAGGGATTCGAGGAATCAAAAGATTGGGTTTTCTATAACTCGATTGAAGAGGCCAAACAAACGCCTGTAGCCGTTTAGAGCGGTTTCTGGGGACCACAACTATACTCCCCTGTCAATACTTTCGCCATCTTCCACATTGGATTTGCAAAATGGCCAATGGGATTGTCCGTTGATTGGCCTGTTGCTCACTATCGGCGTTTATAGCGGAAATAGTATAATCCTGTCGCAGAAAAGAGAAAAGTTTTCCCCCTCCGATACTGATTTTGCGGATAGGTTCTAGTGGAATGCCCAATTTATTCTGATTTTTGTGAATAACTTCGTGGTAAAAGAAAAAAATACCAGGTCTCGAAGGCAAACGTAGATAATCCGGCCTGGCAGTGGGAAATATTTTCCCGATTTTCCAAATTTGAAAAACAGATCCTGAATACGAAATATACAGTAAATTATTGGTTAAAATGTAAATACCCTTAATCGCCTAATAATTAGATACTAAGGCAATCGCTTTAAACAATAATTTTAGAAAAATCCGGCGTATACTGCAACTGGCATGTTGGGTGCTTTACATTTTTGATTATTCACTCGTCAAATATTACAACCAGCTAAGCAGTAACCCCAAAAATGAAGTTTCAAACAACACAGGAATTACCGAAAAAATCAATCGCTGAAAAAGGAGATTCAAAAACTACCTCCAAGCCCGCTTGCCTAAATCAGGACGAACAGTATATGTCCGACATGGTCCATCGGCATTTGCCTTTGGTTAAGGTGATTGTCGCCAAGATGCGTCCGAATTTACCCTCCTATGCCGATTGTGAGGAATTGCATAGTGCCGGTGTTGTGGGGTTGGTTTCTGCCATTGAGCGTTTTGATCCAACACGCGGGTTTTGTTTTGAAACTTATGCTTCCATAAGAGTCCGGGGAGCTATCCTGGATGAATTGCGCAAACTGGATATCATGCCCAGATCGGCCCGCAGCAATTACCGTAAGTTGAATAAAACGGTGGAAGAACTTGAACAAAAATTGGGTCGCGCGCCATCCGACAATGAGATCCGCGAAGAAATGGGCTTAACACCCCAAAAATATAGGAAGATGCGGGCCACCACCCAGCCCTGCAGCATACTATTTCTGGACAAGGTGCGGGAGGCAGATGAACTCAATCTACATGACTTGGTCGCCGATGACCGGCTGGTTCCTTGCCATCAATTGCTTGAACAGGAAGAGATGACTGAAATCATCAACGAGAAGATCCAGAAGCTCCCCCAACGGCAAAAAATGGTCCTGGCTTTTTATTACTATGAAGGAATGAGGCTGGCAGAGATCGGAAAAATACTGGGAGTGAGCGAGGCGCGCGTATCCCAGTTACGGTCCCAGGCTTTAAAATCGTTGCGGATTTATCTGAACCGCATGATTAACTATTAAAGTTTCCAAACTTTAATCCAAACCTGTTTCTAATTTTTTAACTCCCGCCAAATGGCACAGGAAAGACCCGCCGCAACCAGGCAGACGATAATACTAATCCAATTGGGAATGAAAATGCCTCCCAGCACGATATCCCAATCGAATAGAATTCTGAGTAGGTGAGCCAGGCAAACTAAGGCGAATATAATCGACCCAATATGGGTAAACGGTTTTTTCCCGACTCTGGAAGTGGTATTCTTCACCGGTGGATTCCTTGTTGAATTGCTCTAATAGTTTGTACCAGACACCATAAGTTACTGGAACAATTCGTTTCTTCAAGTCAGTTGATGACATTGTCGAACACGACCATTGGGAAAACGCAAACTGGCATTAGAACCTATCTCAAATTCGATGATGACGATGCAGAGAGCCATTATGTGTTTGAGCAAGGCGCGTCGGGACGTGCCGGGCTGGAAGCCCTGGCGACCCGGCGGAACGCCGCTCAAACTCATAATGGCCTCTGTCCGAAGGATTTGTGCGGCACGGAGGCCC
>JAJFLT010000352.1 GCA_021772555.1 Opitutales bacterium
GAAATCGAACTATTCTTCTCTTCCGGTCTGGCCGAAAAACTGGCCCATCGCGGTTGGGTTGTGCGGACGGAAATCCCCTTTTTCTGGAAAGCCGATGAAACTACTGCTTATGAAGGGATCATCGACCTGGTGGCGCAGGAAACGACCAGCGGAAATTGGCTCGTGGTGGATTGGAAAACCGACCGGTTCGAAAAAGGGAATGAAGATTGGCTGGAAACGCTCAAAAGCCGCTATACAAAACAAGTCCTTGTTTATACGCAGGCGATTCAATCGATTTTCGGGGTAAAGGAAGTTGAGACGTTCCTTTATTCCACCCCAAACGGATCTTCTCATTCTCTTTTCTAAAATCCCCGATTCATTGGGTTCAGCTGATTTTATTTATCGAGGCCACATAGCCAGCACTTTTTCGACACACGCTTTGATGGCCGGAACGGGGTTTTCCACATCCCCTTCATATTCCAGGATGGCATAGCCGACCTTATCGTTGGAATGGATCAAGCCGATCAATTTCTCCAGGTCGAGATTACCCTCGCCCACCACGACATCTTCCGGTTGCCGGGAGCGAGCGAAGACAAAATCCTTGATGTGGACGCCGTAGAGCCGGTCGGCAAAGCGCTCGGCCATGGCAATCGGGTCCTCGCGGGAATCCAGGGCCCAGGCAGTATCGAGGCAGAGTCCGATCCGATCACTGGTGCTGGCCAGCACATGCTCGATCATTTGGGCGGAACCCAGCCAATGGCGTCCCCCATGATTATGGATACCTAAAAAAACATCATACTCATCAGCCAGTTTTTCCGCCAAACGCCAGCTTTGGGGCGATGTTTGGGGATTGAAATCCACACTCATATAACCGGCTCCGGCCAATTTCAGAAACTCAAACAAAGGTCTCACCAAAGCTTCCTCATGGCCCAGACGCTCTACTCCGATACTGGCGATGGAAACACCCGAGTTTTTGTAGGTCTCGATTATGGACGGGAAAGAAGAAACATCCATGAAGTCTGCGTGAGCCTTGCAAATCTCGATATGCGAAACGCCACATTCATGCAGTTTTTCGATGACTAAGGGAGTTTTCTTAAATCCGCGAAAACAATAACTTTGTATGCCTAATTCGATTTTTCGGTTGTTCATCTATTATGTTCAGGTTTTAGCTTCGACCACCCAAAGGTGATTCAATGGATAATATTGATTACTTTGTCCGTTTTGCTTTTTCGGTTTGGTAGATAGCGCGGAGGGCTGCGAAATCCTCTTCCCGCCCGCTGCTTTGGAAATGATGGTCGAATTTTTCCCCTTCGCGTATTTCTTTCTGCGCTACCCGCAAGCGTCTTTCGATTTCATCGGCATCATCCTGGCCGCGTCTTTCCAGACGGTTGCGTATCTGCTCCAGGTTTTGCGGGGAAATGAAGATGGTGGCCACCCGGCCCATCAGCAGCGGGTCCGATTTTGCCGCCCGGCGAATGGTGGCGGCACCCTGCACATCGATGGCTGCAATCAGGTCGATGTTTTGGTCGAGCTTGCCATGGATTTCGCTTTTTAGAACTCCATAGCGGTAAATGTGTACATGGGCGTGTTCGAAAAACTTCCCTCCCTGGACTTTTTTTTCAAAATTTTCCGAGTCCAGGAAATAATAGTCCTGGCCGTCGACCTCACCTTTTCTGGGAGGGCGCGTGGTCGCTGTGACAACCCGTTGCAGGCCGGGCTGGTAGGTTTCTATCATGCGCTGGCAGAGGGTGGTTTTTCCACTCCCGGCCGGACCGGAGACAATCAACAACAAGGAAGGTGCGTCCGTTTTCGCGGTCATTTCAGTAGGTGAAGGCCGTAATACACAAAACCATTCCGTATCCCGCGAAAATTGATCCGAAAATCCGAACCCGGATTTCCCGGCCGAAAAGCCAGTCAAAAAAATCACGCAGCCGAAAAGGAACCGTTCCCAGGTAAAGGGCCAGCAGTATGCAAACATAGACGAAACCAACCAAAAGAAGACGGCTGGTTTGCGGTTCCATGAAAGCGGCGTCGAGCAGGACTTTAGCCGCCATCAGGCATAGAATGGCTGCGCCACGAACGGATAGAAAGTCCCGCGTATAGAAAAATGACAACACCCCGATGGCCAGGAAGAAGACGAAGAGAAGTTTTTTGTAATTGCCGAAATCGGCCTCCCCCAACTGCGTCACCTGATAAAGAAACCATCCGCCGCCCAGCCCCAGGGTGAGGATCGCAGCCGGCATCGAGCGCAAGGATTTTTTGGCCACAACTTCGACCTTTTTCCGCATCAAAAAAAGAATGGTGCCGATCGCTACCAAAGCCAATCCGGGTATTAATGTAGCTGTAGAAAGTGACATTGACATCATGCGCAAATTTAGAGGGCGTCCTGTGAGACCATTATGGATGTGCATCGAGGGGACTTTCCAAATGCCTTTTCAACCAGAATGCCCCGCAGAGTGCTCACCGTGGCGTCCTCGATGCGGGTTGCCACCAGCCATCCCGCCAATTCCGGGTCTCCCGCCAAGACAACCTTGCGGTTTCCCCGTGTGCGGCCCGCCAGAATGCCCTCACCTTTGCGCGCGGGGCCTTCCACCAGGACTTCCTGGGTGGTCCCGATGAGGGCGCGGTTGCGCGCCAGGGAACGGTCCGCCAGGATTTGCAGCAAAACCTGGTTGCGCTCCTCTTTGACGGTTTTGGGCACCTGGTCATCCATTTCGGCGGCTGGAGTGCCGGTGCGCACGCTGTATTTAAAAATGTAGGCCATCTCGAAACCGATCTCCTGGAAAAACTCCTGCGTAAGTTCAAAATCTCCCTCCGTTTCGCCCGGGAATCCGACGATGATATCGGTCGAGAAATACATGTCCGGCACGATGGCGCGCAAGTCCTCCACGATTTGCCGGTAACGCTCGCGGCTGTAGGGGCGATTCATGGCCTTCAATATTTTGTTGGAACCGCTTTGCAAGGGCAGGTGAACGTGTTCGCAGAGCTTGGGCAAATCGCGATAGGCCTCGATCAAGTCCTGTTTGAAACCCCTGGGATGGGGCGAGGTGAAACGGATTCGCTCAATGCCTTTAACTTCGTTGACCGCCTCGATCAATTGCACAAATGGGCTTTTCCCATTGCGGAAGGGTATCTCGCGCCGCCCATAGCTGTTCACTATTTGTCCCAGCAAGGTGACCTCCCTGGTTCCACTTGCCGCCAGTTCTTCCACCTCCTCCACGATGTCGCGTATGGAACGGCAGCGCTCGCGCCCTCGGGTTTTCGGGACGATACAAAAGGTGCAGCTCATGTTGCAGCCCTGCATGATGGAAACGAAAGCGCTGATCCGTCGTTCCTCCGGATTGTGGGCACGAATGGTGTTTTGGGAACCGTCCTCCTCATCCAGATCGACAAGGGTCTGGGGGTGCGGGCCCCGGCCTTTAAGGGAGGCCATTATATGGTCGAGGTGGTCGGGCACGCGGTGAAATTTCTGGGTGCCGACCAGCAAATCGAGGTCGGGCAGCCGGTCGAGCAGCTCTGTTCCCCGGTTCTGGGCCATGCAGCCGAGGATGCCGATGACGAAATCGGGGTTGTTCCTTTTGTTCTTGGCCAGGTAACCGGTTTTGCCGATGGCTTTTTGCTCCGCCTGGTCGCGCACCGCGCAGGTGTTGAGTAAAACCACGTCCGCCTCATTTTCGTGGCCGACGATGCTGTAGCCGCGCTTGCGAAGCATGGCTGCGACCGCCTCCGAATCCCGCTCGTTCATCTGGCAGCCATAAGTTTTTAAATAAACCCGGTTCATAAAATAAGGTATTGATGTAAAAAAAGGCCTTATCTGTTTGGGTCAATGGATTAATGGCGGTATTCTCTCGGTGGAAATCCACCCAACTTTATTTAGACACCCTTTACCAAGCCTTTTCAAAAGCTTAATTTTTTAGGAGCGTGTGATCTGTTGCGCTTTGTTTTTTTAGGCACGGTTTCGGGTTTTGACGAAGGCAAAGGAGATTTGGTTTGAGTGACTGGCGAGTTGACTTTTGCGCGTTGTTTTGTGTGTGGTCTTTTAGCTGTTGGCTTCTTGATGACAGCCTTTTTTGGAGCGGGTTTCTCAACATGTGCTCTTTTGGCTGCGGGGCGTGGTTTCCGTTTGGGTTTGGGGGCTGCTTTTTTTAACTCTTTTGCGGATGCTTTTTTGGTTGGGCGAGGGGGTGCGTTTTTTGCTTTACCCTCCCTCTTCTTCGTTTTTTTATGGATGGCAGCCCTGGTTTTCGCCATATCCGAAGCAGTTGCGGGGCGATAGGGTTCGAGTGTCGATTTTACTACTGGAAAAGGAATGTCCAGCGGCGGGGGAACCGGTTTTTCCCGGAGCCGTTGGGGACGAATGACCATTTCTGTGATAATATTGCCATG
>JAJFLT010000353.1 GCA_021772555.1 Opitutales bacterium
TTGACGGTGAACCGGCCTGGCGGGCTATCTGGCCACTTTTCGGCGCCACCAACCAATTGCGGGCCGCTCTCGCCCTGGTTACCTTTGTGGTGTTCCTGAAAGCCCGGCGCATACGTTACGGATTTGTCCTCATCCCGGCTGTGGTGATGGTTATCATGCCATTGACCGCCCTCGTAATGATGGTAAACAAATACGGAGCCACCTCGATGCTCGGCTCCATTTCCCTCGGTATGCTGCTGCTGGGAATTTATGTGGTTGGCATGTCCGCCAAGTTTGTCATCGGTGGCAAATCCGGCGATCTTCCAGACGCTACCCAATCAAATGCCTGAAATACTGGTCTCCATCCCAACCCGCCACTCTGGGTAAACTTGTGGGAACTACTTTTATTGAGGCGGGATACAGGTGTCTGTAAATGACGAGTCCTGAAACCCGACACCTGACATCTCTCTCCAGTTTTACCTACCGCGCTCGATGAAACGTTTTTCCTTAACCTTGTTGGCCTTTTTGCCGATCCGCTCACGCATATAATACATGCGGGCGCGCATAACTACGCTTTCCCGATCGACCTCGATCTTATCGATGTTTGGCGAATGGACAGGAAAAACACGCTCGACGCCCTCACCATAGGCAATGCGGCGGACCGTAAATGTCTCATGAATGCCCGGTCCCTTGCGCGCGATACAAATGCCGGAAAAAATCTGCACCCTTTCCTTGCCTCCTTCGCGCACCTTGGTGTGCACACGCACGCCATCCCCGACTTTAAAATGGTCGCGGTCTTCTTTCAACTGGTCTTTGGTAATTTCCTGCAGGATCTGGTTCATTTTTCGGATTCCTTTTTATTTAATAAATCGGGTCGTCGGGCGCGTGTTTTTTCGAGGCTACGCTCTTTCCTCCACTGGTCAATGGCCGCATGGTTGCCGGTTAACAAAATTTCCGGAACACTCATCCCACGGAACTCCGCGGGCCGGGTATATTGCGGAAAGGAGAGCAAGTTGCCGGTGAAGCTGTCCTGGGTCAAGGATTTTTCCTCGCCCAATACTCCGGGCACATGACGGCACACCGAATCGATGAACACGGCCCCCGCCAAAGTCCCATTGGTGAGAACAAAGTCGCCGATGCTCACCTCCCTGTCCACCAAAGCATCCCGCACCCTCTGGTCAATGCCCTCATAATGGCCGCTGATAATAACCAAGTGTGAATTGTCGGCGGCCAGATCGCGCGAAAGCGGAAGATTGAGTGGCTCTCCGTCCGGTGTCATGAAAATGACCGAACAACCGGGGGAGCGAAGTTCTTCGATGGCGGCGAAAAGAGGCTCCGGTTTGAGGACCATCCCGGCACCCCCGCCAAAGGGCCGGTCATCGGTGGTGAAATGTTTGTCGGCGGCCCAATCCCGTAGATTGTGAACTTTTATCTCAAGAATGCCCCGCTGCCAAGCCCGCCCGATCATGCTCTCCTCCAGGAATCCCCTGACCATAGCGGGGAAAAGTGTTATCAAATCGATTTTCAACGCGGAAGACATGACAGCAATCGGGTATGTGCGTCTTCACCTTCATGTATGTGGCCCAAATCCATACCGGGCCAACTGGATTGGAATAAATAAACTAAGCCGAGGCCTCAGGCTTTTCTTTGGCATCGTCTTCGCTGGGAGAATCTGCCTGTGATTCTACCGACACTTCTTCCGTAGATTCCACAGCCGCTTCAGTTACAACTTCTTCAGCTTGAGGCTCATCTACAGGAGCGGAATCGTCATCCGAAACTTCAGGGGTTTCGGGGGATTCCTCGGCAGCCGGTTGAGAATCGCTCTCGATGACGACTTCAGCATCAGGAGAAGGAGATTCCGCAACCTCCACAGCTTCCACTTCCGGTTCCTCAGATGCAGACTCCTCGACGGAGGGCTTCGCCTCTACCACGGCCTCGCCGGATTCTTCGTTGGCAAGTTCAGGAGCGGGCGCTTCTTCCATTTCGGACACTGCTGCAACTTCCTCAACTACCGGCGAAGCAACTTCTTCGGGTGCAGAAACCTGTGCTTCCGTTTCAACAGGAGTTGTCGCAGCCTCTGCTACAACTTCCTCTGGAGCCACTGCGGCCTCTTCGGAAGTTTCCTCCTCCACCGTCTCCGGCTCGGCGCTTTTTGCGATTCGTGCCTTTTTGATGAGGGATCTTGCTGTGTCAGTCGGTTGCGCCCCGACACTGAGCCAGTAATCGACGCGATCCGATTTTAAATTAAGTTGATCGATCTCTTCGGTCGCCTGTGGGGTGTAAGTTCCTAAAATCTCTACAAAACGACCGTCGCGCGGTGAACGTGAATCTGCCGCCACCATGCGGTAAACGGGAGCGTGTTTGGCCCCGCGGCGCTGCAATCTTATTTTAACTGCCATGTAATATTAAAAGTTTACTGTTTAAATGCCTAGAACCTATCTCAAATTCGATGATGAATGATGTTTGTAGCGCCACGGTGGCAGATGCCAGGCGGTTTTGCGCCCAGATGGGCTGGAAGCCCCTCGGGCGCAAACCAACGCCGCAGGTGCCCCCGTGTCGCACAAATCCTTCGGACAGAGGCAATTATGTGTTTGAGCGGCGTTCCACCGGGGCGGCAGGGCTTCTAGCCCGGCAAGCCCCGTCGCGCCTTGCTCCAAGCGCATAATTGCTCTCTGCATCATCATCTGCGAATTTGAGATAGGTTCTAATTTCTGAAAAGGCGCAAAGGAAAACGGGTCGGTCAATTCTTGTCAAGCCGCATTAGAAAATTACGGCATGGTGTATCCCCCGTGTCCTGAAACCTGATACAGGATACAGGTGTCGGGTTTCAGGTATCTGAATATCTCATCCTGACCCGTAAACCATGTCTTGGCTGTATCCTGCATCCATTTCATGACACCTTCCCCACCTCTTCCGCATATTGCCTCTTGCCATTCACCACAAGAATGGCATACGAGCTAATTTTTTTACAGGACGCAGAAAACTAAAAGGAATTTATTATGCTAAGGGCAGGTATAGTCGGTTTACCCAATGTGGGCAAATCCACCCTCTTCAACGCTTTAACCCGTTCCCGCAAAGCGAATGCGGAAAATTACCCATTTTGCACTATCGAACCCAATGTCGGCGTGGTCCAGGTGCCTGATGAGCGGCTTGAGCCTCTGGCCAAAATCGGCAAAACGACTACAATTATCCCGGCGGCATTCGAATTCGTCGATATTGCCGGATTGGTGGCGGGCGCCAGCGAAGGGGAAGGTCTGGGAAACCGCTTTCTCTCCCATATTCGGGAGGTAGACGCCATTATTCAGGTGGTCCGCTGTTTCGAGGACAAGGATGTGGTCCATCTCAT
>JAJFLT010000354.1 GCA_021772555.1 Opitutales bacterium
GGCATCATGCCGGGCTACATCCACAAACCGGGTAAAGTCGGGGTCATTTCCCGCTCCGGCACATTGACCTACGAAGCCGTCTGGCAACTAACCGTTAGAGGCCATGGCCAGAGCACCTGCATCGGTATCGGGGGTGACCCCATCATAGGTACCACCCACCTCGATGCGGTGAAACTCTTTAACTCCGACCCAGATACCGAAGCCATTATATTGATCGGGGAAATCGGCGGTTCCGCGGAAGAAGAAGCAGCCGCCTACATCAAGGAACATGTCAGCAAACCTGTGGCCGCCTTTATTGCCGGAATGACGGCACCCCCGGGCAGGCGGATGGGCCACGCCGGGGCCATCGTATCCGGTGGCAGCGGCACCGCGGAGGCTAAAATCGCGGCCTTCCATGATGCCGGTATCGCAGTCGCGGAAACGCCATCGGTCATTGCCGACACCCTGTTGAAAATCTATCCCGGATAAATCTTCCCGGTCATGGCTATTCCCGGTGCCATCAGCCGGGAGAAACAGTATTCCCGCGCAGGATGCATCGATTTCGTTCCTGAAACGATAGTTCCCGGGTAATTGACGGGCACATATGCCCTTCCGGCTGGCCATGCGAATTTCCGGGAAACCGCCTTTGCTGAACAAGCGGGGAAAGATTCGGGCAAAGTTTTTTTTAAGTAAAGCGATCCAATCCCGATATCAAATCCGGCCCTCATAAGCGGGACTCGGCTCTCATACACCAAAGAGCGCCGGGGCATATCAATAAATTAGCTTCCTTAAAAAATGGACGAAGACTTAGACGATATCATTCAGGAATTTATGATTGAGAGCACCGAGGGCCTTGATCAGTTGGACAGAGATTTGGTCGACCTGGAGCAGGACCCCACCTCGAAAGAAACCATCTCCAGTATTTTTCGCACTGTTCACACCATCAAGGGCACAAGCGGGTTTTTATCCTTTTCCAAACTGGAAAAAGTTGCCCATGCGGGGGAAAACCTCCTCAGCCTGATCCGCGACGGCAAACTGGCGGTCCATATCGGAATCATCAATACACTCCTCTCAATGGGCGACGCTGTCCGTGAAGTGCTGGATAATATCGCAGCCAATAAAAATGAGGGCGATGGCGATTACTCATCCCTCATCCAGATGATCACCTACCTCTCCGAAGAAGATGGCGGTAAAACTCACGATCAAGCGCCCGTTGCGGATTTAAAAGAACCGGAACCTAATGACCCTCCCCAATTGCAGGCTGCAGAAGAGGCAGAGCCCTCAGCTGAGGCACCAGTTAAAACAGAGGATAAAAAAGTCGAATCGGCTCCCGTGGGATCCAATCTCAATGAATCGAAAGCGACTAAAGTGGCCGAAGGAAATATCCGGGTGGGAGTGGGCCTGCTCGACAAGCTGATGGCGCTGGTAGGCGAATTGGTGTTAACCCGAAATCAAATTTTACAATTCAACACCAACCAGGATGACAATAATTTCACCGCCACGACCCAACGCCTCAACATGATCGCCACCGAGCTGCAAGAGGGTGTTATGAAAACCCGTATGCAGCCCATCGGCAATGTCTGGAATAAATTTCCCCGCGTGGTGCGGGACCTGGCCACCCAATGCGGTAAAAAAATCAACCTCATAATGGAGGGCAAGGATACCGAGTTGGACAAAACACTGATCGAGGCGATCAAGGATCCTTTGACCCATATCGTGCGCAACTCGGCAGACCACGGAATCGAACAACCGGAACAGAGGCGGAAAGCGAACAAGCCAGAAGAAGGGACGCTGCTCCTGCGAGCCTATCACGAAGGGGGCAAGGTCAATATCGAAATTTCCGATGACGGCGATGGAATCGACAGCAGCCGAATCGTTGAAAAAGCCGTAAGTTTGGGGCTCCTCACTGAAAACCAGGCTGACAAACTGACCGAACAGGAAAAAATCAACCTACTCTTCCTGCCGGGCCTTTCTACGGCAAAAAACGTTACCAATGTCTCCGGTCGCGGGGTCGGCATGGATGTGGTCAGAACCAACATCGAAAAAATAGGCGGCAACGTCGATATCAAGAGCCAGCCCGGTGAAGGCACCACCATAATAATCAAAATTCCCCTGACTCTGGCCATTATTCCCGCCCTTACCATTACTTGCGGCAACGAGCGCTTCGCCATTCCCCAGGTCAGCCTCCTTGAACTGGTTCGGCTGGAAAACAAACGCGATATCGAATCCATACAGGGAACTCCGGTTTACCGGCTCAGAGGGAACCTCCTGCCCATCGTCTTTCTGGACGATGTGCTCGGATTGAATTCAGGCAATGAAAACGGTGATAACTCCATTCAAGATGAATCAGTCAGTATTGTCGTCCTGCAAGCAGATGATCATCAATTTGGCCTGGTTGTGGACAAAATAAGCGACACGGAAGAAATCGTCGTCAAACCACTCGGAAAAACTCTAAAGGAAATTTCCTGCTATGCCGGTGCGACGATAATGGGCGATGGCAAAGTCGCCCTCATCCTCGATGTCATGGGCATTGCCAACAGCACCAGAATTCTGGGGAAAAATCATGACAAAGCCATCGGTGAAACCGATGCGGAACTGGAAACAACCTCCTCCGAGCGGCAAAACATGCTCCTCATCGAAGCCGGCAGTTCCTCCCGTATGGCCATACCGTTATCCACAGTGTCACGGCTGGAGGAAATTCCGCTCGACTCCCTCGAATTGGCGGGCAACCGCAACGTTGTTCAATATAGAGGCGAAATCCTGCCCCTCATAAACCTGGACGAGGCTATCGGAATTCATTCGACATCAACCGAAAATGACGACGAGACGCTTAAAGTGGTCGTCTATTCAGAAAACGGCAAGAGCGTCGGTTTGGTCGTAAAAAACATTCAGGATATTGTCGAAGAAGAACTTGAATTTAAGCCCGGCATGAATAGGCCGGGAATCATCGGAACGGCCGTTATCCAGAAAAAAGTAACGGAGTTGCTCGATGTGCCCGAAATTATAAAAAATGCCGATCCCAATTTCTATGAAACGGTTGGTGTCAATTAAACGAATCTTCAAATTTAAGTAACATGGCTGAGGTGAATCAATATTGCACTTTTTATGTGGACGGAAGCTTCTACGGAATCAACGTAATGGACGTCCAGGAAATCATCCGCTATCAGGATATGACTGGCGTACCGTTGGCCGATTCGGTCATCAAGGGCCTCATTAATTTGCGCGGTCAAATCGTCACCGCCATCGACCTGCGGCGCCGCTTGGGTCTGAAACCGCGTTCCAAAGAAGATAATCCTATGAACGTGATTATTAACACTAATGATGAAGCCATTAGTCTGTTAGTCGATGAAATCGGCGATGTGATCGAAGTGGATGATGACATTTTTGAGCCCCCGCCGCAAAACCTTCGCGGCAAAGCCAAGGAATTAACCACCGGTGTTTATAAGCTGAAGGATAAACTCCTCATGACGCTGGACATGGACAAGCTATTAGAATTTTCGGTCTTGAACTTTAAGTAAAAAATCAAAAAGCGGACACGACTCATTTTCAACAACAAATAAATTACGGGATATAATTCAGGCTTAACCCTGGCGGAACTTGGGTTAGCCAACACGAGGTTTTCCATGTGGGGCACTCCCCTTAAGTAACGGGCTTTCGCGTGTACTGAATTCCATTCCTTAATATTGGTCTATAAACAATAATCCTAAAAATAAAAGGCGGAAATGGAAACTACAATAGCACAAACAAAAAATAGAATCGATACGGATAACGGGGCCGGGGTAAATCCAACAGAGGATATACTGTCGAACGTGACGGGCTTGCGCTCCTCCCTGGATTCGGTCCAGGCCAATATAATGGTTGCGGATGCGGATTTGAAATTGATCTACGTCAATCCAAGGGCATTGCAAACCCTGACTTTCCTCGAACAAGACATACGAAAGGCTTTCGGCATATCGGTTAGCGAATTACTGGGGGAATCCATTCACCGGTTTCATCGCGACCCGCGCCATGTTGAATCCATTTTGAGGAACCCGGCGAGCCTTCCCCATAAAGCCCGGATGGAGTTCGGTAGAGTCAGCCTCAGAACCGAAATCAACTCCGTCAAAGACGAACGTGGAGTCGACATCGCCTATATCGCCAATTGGGAGGACGAATCGGAAACGATTCATGCGCAAAGGGAATTGGCGCGCATCCAATCGATGATGGAAAGCTCCCCGGTCAACACCATGTACGCCGATCTCGACCTCATCATTCGCTACATGAATCCGGCTTCGAGTAAAACCTTGAAATCGATAGAGGCTCATCTGCCGATATCAGTGGACGAAATGATCGGCCAGAATATCGACGTATTTCACAAAAATCCGGGCCATCAACGTAATCTCCTGGCCGACCCATCCAACCTGCCCCGCAAAGCGCAAATCAAGGTTGGCCCGGAGACTCTCGATTTGCTCGTCAGCGCCATTTTCGACAACAAACAAAAATATATCGGCACCATGGTTACCTGGGATGTGGTAACCGAAAGGCTCAAGCAAGAGAATATGAACGCAGCTTTCCAGCGGCAGTTCGAGGCTATCGGCAAATCAATGGCCGTTATCGAGTTCGAGATGGACGGCACCATTATCACAGCCAACGACAACTTTCTCAACACAGTAGGATACAAGCTGGACGAGATAAAAGGGCAACACCATAGCATGTTCGTCGATGATGAATTACGGAGCAGCCACGAATACAAAGAATTTTGGGCCAGGCTCAACCGCGGCGAATACCAGTCTGCCGAGTACAAACGTGTCGGTAAAGGCGGCAAGGAAGTGTGGATTCAGACCTCTTACAATCCGATTTTTGATCGTGATGACAATCCTTTCAAGGTGGTCAAATACGCCACCGATGTGAGCGAGCAAAAGCTGCAGAACGCAGATTTTTCCGGACAGATTGAAGCCATCGGCAAAGCGCAGGCGGTCATTGAGTTCGAGATGGATGGAACCATATTAAATGCCAACGACAACTTCCTCAACACAGTAGGGTATCGTTTGGCAGAGATCAAGGGCCAGCACCACAGCATGTTTGTAGAGGAAGATTTTCGGCGCAGCGCCGAATATAAGGAATTTTGGGCCAGGCTCAATCGTGGTGAATACGAATCCGCAGAATATAAACGCATCGGCAAAGGCGGCAAGGAAGTGTGGATTCAGGCTTCCTATAATCCGATTTTGGATCTTAACGACAACCCATTCAAGGTGGTCAAATACGCCACCGATGTGACTCAACAGGTCGAGGACAAGATTTTGTTAAGTCAAACAATGACAGGCGTCGCTGAAATCGCAAAATCTCTTGCTGCCTCATCAAAACAACTCACCGATGTAAGCCAAAATATGGCTGGCAATGCAGAGGAAACCTCCGTTCAAGCCAATGTCGTATCCGCGGCAAGTGAGCAGGTCACCAATAATGTGCAAACGGTGGCCACCGGGGCCGAGGAAATGAGCGCCAGCATCAAGGAAATCGCCCGCAACGCGACCGAGGCCTCACTGGTGGCGGACAAAGCAGTCAAAGTCGCTGAATCGACCAATACCACAGTAGGCAAACTAGGTGAGAGCAGCGCCCAGATCGGGCAGGTCATCAAGGTGATCACCTCGATTGCCCAGCAAACCAATTTGCTGGCCCTCAATGCCACCATCGAGGCTGCCCGCGCCGGCGAGGCCGGCAAAGGATTCGCCGTGGTGGCCAACGAAGTCAAGGAACTGGCCAAGGAGACAGCCAAAGCGACGGAAGATATCAGCCAGAAAATCGAGGCCATCCAACAAGATACGACCGGCTCGGTTCAAGCAATCCAGGAAATCAGTGAAATCATCGGCCAGATCAACGGCATCCAGAACACCATTGCCACAGCGGTGGAGGAACAAAGCGCCACCACTAATGAGATCGTCAGAAATGTCAGCGAGGCGGCCAAAGGCAGTGCCGAGATTTCCCAAAATATCACCGGTGTAGCCACGGCGGCAGAGAGCACTACTAGTGGGGCCAATTCGTCGATGAAATCAGCCAACAATCTGTCGGAAACAGCAGCGGAACTGCAAAAACTAGTCGAAAAGTACCAATTCAATTAAAGCAGAATGGTTTTAAATATCTCCGGCCAAGGAACAATAATCCCTATTGCAAGTTTTGTAGATGGAAGAGAGGAAACAGATTCATCTGCTGGGAGTCAGTTTTCGTAATGCGCCTCTGGCCGTGCGGGAAGCCCTCGCCTTTGACCGTTGTGTAACAGTTGCCTTGTTGCGAAAGGCCCGGGAGAAATTACCGGCCGTGGAAGCATTGGTTTTGTCAACCTGTAACCGGACAGAGATTTACCTGGCTGCGCCACTTGGAACGGAACCGGTCGATAGCTGGCTGAACCTGTTGTGCAATTTTCGCCACACGGCTCCAACCCTGCGAGAGGACTGCCATCGCTACCAATTGCAGGGATCTGCCACCATTCGCCATTTGATGCAGGTGGCGACGGGTTTGGACTCAGCCATATTGGGCGATGCGCAAATTCTGGGTCAGGTCAAAAAAGCGTTGGCTCTGGCCGGCCAAAGCGGAACCCTAGGGAGTTTTCTTCATCAAATCACTGGGCAGTCGATTCGAGCCGGCAAGCGAGCCCGTTCGGAAACCAGTATAGGTTGCGGCGCCGCCAGCGTGGGATCCGCCTTGGCGGGAATGCTGGCGCGCCGGGCCGGATGCCATAAACTCCGCCCCAAACCCGGTATCCTGATCATTGGAGCGGGAGAAATTGCCCGCAATATCGGCAGGCACTTGGTAAAACGGCAAATTGGAGAAATTACCATTATCAATCGAACTGCCCGAAAAGCCGGGGTCCTGGCGGAGGATTGCGGCGCCCGCACCACCGCTTGGGAAACCCTTGAAAAGACTATCCAAAATTCGGATGTAGTCATCTCTGCGGTTGCCTCCAGTCAACCGGTTTTAAAATTAGACATGTTGAATCGCCTGGTCAAGGGACGTGACTCGAAACCGCTTCTCCTGGTGGATGCCGGTGTGCCCAGAAATATCGAGACGGGCGGCCCATGGGAAACCTGGAACATCGATGCCATCCGGGAATGTCAAACGGAAGTTCTGCAAAGTCGCCGGGCGGCAATTCCACAAGTCGAGCGCATTATCGCGGAGGAGCTGAAAAAGTGGGAAAAATGGACGGCGGCACGGCCAATGGAAAAACTGCTCAAAGAAGTGTTTCAAAATGCGGCCAAGATCAGCAAGCAATCGGCAAGGGAACTTGCTGCCGCCGCCAACCAAAATAGTAGTGAAGCACAAGGGATATTACACCGCTCCCTGTGCAATTTATTGCACGAACACGCCCGCAGTCTACGCAAAAACCTATTCATGCCATTCAACAACCGGCAGATGAGCGCAAACCGGACCGGGGAATTCATTCAACCTATGAATTACGGCCAACAACGGGGAAATAATTGATGGTGGGACCAAAAATTACCACAGAATAAAAACGGGTAAAGATAGGGCTGTGATGTCGGATATTACTGCCGATAAAGCTTCGGAAGAATGAACACGAGTGCAACCCAAGAATGCAGGACCGGCCACAACCCCTGTCTGCCCTGACTCAATGAGAAAATAAAACAGCAATTCCGATAAAAAATGAATGCATTGATAGTTGATGACTCCAGGACTCTACGCAAATTCCTCGGCAAGATACTGAAAGAGCTCGGTTTCAACACGGTTGAAGCAGCCGATGGGCAACAGGCCCTAAACAGGCTTCAGGAAAACGGGCATGTCGATCTGGCTCTGGTCGATTGGAATATGCCCGTTATGGATGGCTACGAATTTGTCTGCAACGCACGGGCGAACACAAAGCATCAGAAAATGTGCATCATGATGGTGACGACAGAAAATGAGCTGGAAAAAGTTGTCAAAGCACTGGAAGCGGGTGCCAACGAATACCTCATGAAGCCCTTCACGAAAGAAGATTTGAAAAGCAAGCTAACCCTCCTGGGAGTTATTTAACTAATTAGGAAAATGGATAAAGCGCGCATTCTAGTTGTTGACGACTCGGCCGTTTTTCGAAAGGTAATTTCCAAATCGCTATCCTCCGATTCGACCCTGGAAGTGGCGGGAACCGCCGCCAACGGGAAGATCGCGATTGCCAAAATCCCTCAGCTTAATCCCGACCTTATCACTCTGGACGTGGAAATGCCGGAAATGGACGGCTTGCAAACCCTGGCCATTATCCGGCAGAAATACCCGGATTTGCCAGTCATCATGTTCAGCGCGATTACCGAACGGGCGGCCTCATCCACCCTGGAAGCTCTGAAATTGGGTGCCAAGGATTACGTAACCAAGCCTTCACAAATACGCAACCCAACTGAAGCTTTCACCCAAATCAAGGAACAACTGATTCCCAAGGTCAAAGCTCTTTGCCCGCTCATAAAAGGAAAGGCGAGTGTGTTGCCGAATATTTCCTTAGTTCCTGGGTCGACGAAAAAACAAATCATTCCGCGGAAAAGGGCTTCGCGCAATGCCAGTATCGAAATTCTGGCCATCGGGGTGTCCACTGGGGGTCCCAATGCGCTGGCCAAAGTGATACCCTATATCCCGTCGGATTTTCCCATACCCATCGTTATCGTACAACACATGCCCCCAACTTTTACCGGGCTGCTGGCCAAAAGCCTCTCCAAGCAATCGCACATTGATGTTCACGAAGGCGTTGCCGGGGCCGTTCTGGAACCGGGAAATGCCTGGATTGCACCGGGAAATTTTCACATGACCGTAACAGGAAACGTTTTCGGTAAAACACTCGAATTGAACCAGGGTTCTCCAGAAAATTCCTGCCGCCCGGCAGTGGACACATTATTCCGTTCCGTAGCCCGCGCTTATGGCGCCAACACCCTTGGCATTGTTCTCACCGGCATGGGTAAAGACGGACTTCGGGGATCCAAAGATATTATTAATGCTGGAGGCCGGGTTTTTGTTCAGGACGAGGAATCCAGTGTAGTATGGGGTATGCCCGGATATGTGGCCGAAACCGGTCTGGCGGAAAAAATACTTCCGCTTGATCAAATAGCCCCAAACATTCTCAGGGAAGTGCAGAGAAAAGCTCTCAGCCATTCGTGAGGTAGGGATTGTAGTTTAAATTTTCAGCAGAAATAAGCGAAACCAAATGGTCACTTTTTCCATAAGCCGCACGGACTTCGAATTTATTCGCGAATTCGTTAAATCTCGCTCCGCCATCGTTCTCGACGACGGCAAAGAGTATTTAGTCGAATCGCGACTGCTGCAAGTGGCCCGCAAAGAAAGCCTCGACTCATTGGAGGTATTGATCCAAAAATTACGACTGGGTCTGGACAAATCATTGCAGGAAAGTGTCGTCGACGCCATGACCACGAACGAGACCTCATGGTTTCGGGACCTCCGCCCTTTTGAAATCTTGCGGGAAAAAATCCTTCCCGAGATTTTCGCTAGAAACAACCCGCAAGCGGAATTGAATATCTGGAGTGCGGCCTGTTCCAGTGGTCAGGAACCCTACACCATTGCCATGATCCTGAAGGAACATTTTGCCAATAAACACGGTTGGAATATCAATATACTGGGCTGCGACCTTTCCGGTGAAATGGTCTCCCGGGCAAAAGAGGGCA
The DNA here is from genome assembly GCA_021772555.1 of Opitutales bacterium. GTDB lineage: Bacteria > Verrucomicrobiota > Verrucomicrobiia > Opitutales > UBA2987 > JAJFLU01. The sequence continues at coordinate 9,606 of JAJFLT010000354.1, forward strand.
TCTACTCCAAACTGGAACTCAACCGCGGCCTGCCAGCATTATTAATGGTAAAATACTTTGAGCAGGAGGGGCGGAATGCGCGGATCAAAAAGGAACTCAGGGACATGATCGATTATCGCCAAATGAACCTGGTCAAGCCTTGGCCCTATCTTCCAAAAATGGATGTGATTTTTTTAAGAAACGTCATGATATATTTCGCCCCGGAGGTCAAAAGGGAGATCCTGCGCAAAATCAAAACCCTACTCAAACCCGGCGGTTATTTACTTTTGGGCGCGGCCGAAACGACCATCAATCTGGACGATTCCTTCGAAGTAATGAGGTTGAACCGCACAACCTGTTACAAGGTGCGCGAGTAGTGTATGGGTGAATGAAATTAACAAAAGGAATATAAATTATCAGCCATAAATTGTTGCGGATATAACGAAGTAAATAAATTACCCATGATCGATTTAGACGATGTGATAGGCAGCTCGAGCACCCTTGAACCCCTCCCGGTAAGCGTGACCCGTCTGGCATCCTTAGTGGTGCAAGAAGACTCCGACCTTAATGAGATTACCGAGGTAATCTCCTTTGACCAATCTTTAACCGCCCGTGTGCTGCGATGGGCAAATTCCGCTGCCAGTGCCAGCCGGGCACCAGTCACATCCGTGGACGAAGCCGTCATGCGAATGGGCACAGGAATCATTCTCGAAGTAGCCATCGCCGCCAGTGTTCGCAAAGATTTCAACCAATCCATCCCTGAATATGGACTGACCGAGGGCGAATTGTGGAAGCACTCCATCGCTTCGGCATTGGCCGTGGATATTTTTCGAGGGCAGACTTCTGTGGAAATTCCCCATGAGAGCTTTACTACGGCATTGCTTCACGATGTCGGCAAACTGGTCCTGATGCGGTTTCTCGAACCCGATGCGCTGCGGCTACTCAATGAGGCTCGTCTCATGGGAGGAGCGAGTGAGCGACAAGCCGAATCGGAACTGTTGCTGGTCCATCACGGTGAAGTCGGCGGATTGGTGGCCCAGCACTGGAAACTCCCGGACAGCATTGTCAAAGGAATCATTTACCACCACACGCCGGAAGAAATCGACGAACCCCTACCCTACGTCGTGCAAATGGCCAATATGGTAGCCAAAACAATCGGCACCGGACCCGGCATGGCAACCGCCGACCTGGACGAAAAACAATCTGCGCTCGATTATCTCGGGTTTACCGAGGACGATTTCGTAAAAATCTGCGACGCGACCAGCGACAGCTTTAATGAAGTGATCGATAGGTACTAGAATCTATCTGATAAATTCATCTTTTTGTTGGATGGCAATGCGAATGCAAACGAACTCTCCGTCGGCGATCAAGGCGTGGAAGAACCGGCAAGCTCCACGCGCTCGACTTCGGGACCGGCGAGAAATGAATAGAGCGCCGCATTCGTGAGAAGGAAGCGCAGTTGAATAGGACCACCCGTTTCGGGTAATTTGTCGCCCGCTCCCCAGGTTACTTGCCGGGCCACGGAATCGGTCTTGATTTCCGCGGAATCCTGGGCCGAATAACCGGGCACCGCCCGACCGTCGGGACCAAGCACTTCAACGCGAATCGAACCACCGGAAGCGTCCGCGTTGATGAGAAGTCGGCCTCGCGCATTTCGCATCGGTCGGGTTGTGAGACTGCCCTGGGTCTCTCCGGCATCGAATGATACGAAACCATCCCTCCTGAGCGTGGCCAGCCCGATTGCGGCATTGCGTTCGTCGGCTTCGTGGTGTCCGTCCCACCCGCCGTAGAGGATGAGGATTCGATCATCGTGCAGGATCATGGGAGAAACAAATAGCATACCGTCGTCCCAAGCACCGTCCGGACCCAGTGGAAGAAACGTGGCCTGGTCCGCCACCCGCGACCAATGCTGATTGTCGTGACTCACCGTGAGCTGAATGTCGATGGTTTCGTTTCCAGGTTTTTTGTAGGAGGTCATGAGTCCCACGTAGACACTTTCATACTGCGTCACGGACATGCCATAGGACTGCGGATCGCGCAGGTCGTGGGCATGCCTCAATACCACCTTCGGTTCGCTCCAGTTGACGAAGTCCGTACTCTCCGTGCGTACGATCTGCCGGAATGCGGGCCAGGGATCGGCCCAGCCCTTGGTGTAGGCGACATACTTGCCGCTGCGGCGGTCGAACATCACTGACATCACATCGCTGATCGAGTTTTCCTGCTTCCTGGCGAAGAGAACCGGATTATCCCCGTGCCGCGTCCAATGGATTCCATCGGGCGAGAAGGCGACACACATGCCGCAATCTTCATAGTACTTGGGTCCAAGGGGAAAATCCCACCAAATCATCTTGTAGCGCCGTTCCGGATCGGGTTCACGCGGATCTTTGATCACGCTGGGGGAATAGAGGTCTTGGTGACCGTAACTCGTGAAAAGAATGTTGTTCTCCCCGGAACCGCGAAACACATGCAGGCCAAGAGCGGGACGGTCCCATGACAGACCATCCACGCTGGTCGCGTAAAGGATGGGGGTGCGGTCGACCATCGGGTAACCGTAGTTGTAACTCATATACCAAAGTTTGAAGACGGCATCCTCTTCGTCATAGAGCACCGAGCCAAAACAGTACGGATTCATGGCCCAAGGCGCATCGCCGAAAATCAACGGATTATTGGGATGCTTGACCGGTTGGTGAAGTCTTGAGGTAACGTCGGAGGTCGTCTCAATCCAGTAATCGTCAATGAAAAGCTGCCAGTCACCTGCTGTCTCAGCCTCCATCGCAGCCTGACCGGGACCGGTCCCAGCGATAATAAGTAGGACAAAGCACAGGGTGGGGAATTTCTGAAACATGATGAACCTCCGGGTTTTCGATACTGGCGACGGTCTGAACCAGGGCGCCCGCAATCAGCGGATCATGCCCGCAGCCACCGTCTCATTGGTGAATTCGTCGACCAGGACGATGCTGCCGGTAATGCGGTTGCGGCGATATTTGTCGTAAAAAAGCGGCTGCGATGTGCGCAAGCTGACACGCCCAATCTCGTTCAGGCCGATTTGCAAATCATCTTCTATTTTGTGCAAGGTGTTTACGTCAACTTTGTATTTGATCTCTTTGATGAGAGCTTTGACCTCTTTGGTCGTGTGGCGCAAAATGTATTTACCTCGATGGCAAAGATTGTTTTTCTCCGAGAACCAGCAGAGCATGACATCGATATCCTGGCCGCTGTGGGGAAGGTTTTGAGGTTTCGCAATCATGTCTCCACGGCTAATGTCAATCTCGTCCTCCAAGGTGATGGCTACCGAGAGCGGGTGAAATGCTTCCTCTAATTTTCCGCCAAAAGTCTCGATTGATTTGATGCGGGACGTAAAACCGGACTGAAGGACTTCGACTTCGTCTCCCGGCTTGAAAACACCGCCTGCCACCCTGCCGGAATAACCGCGAAAATCGTGGTGCTCATTGGAGTGCGGACGAATCACTCCCTGAACGGGAAAGCGCGGATCGATGTGATTGGCGTCGGGACCGATATAGACGTTTTCCAGGTGATAGAGAAGCGTCGGACCTTGGTACCATGGCATTTTGTCACTTTTATCCACCACATTGTCGCCATGCAGGGCGCTGACCGGAATGAAGCTCATGTCGGCAATTTCCAAACGCGAGGCGAACTCTTTAAAATCCCTCACTGTGCTGTCGAAAACCTCTTCCCGGTAGTCCACCAGGTCCATTTTGTTGATGCAAAAAACGATATGCTGGATGCGCAACAACGAAGCAATGAAAGAATGGCGGCAGGTTTGTTCGATGACGCCTTTGCGGGCGTCAACCAGAATTACGGCCAGATTGGCAGTGGAGGCCCCCGTCACCATATTGCGGGTGTATTGAATATGGCCGGG
>JAJFLT010000355.1 GCA_021772555.1 Opitutales bacterium
GAGATCGATCCATTCTTCAAGATAGTTACCCTCACTATCGAAAAGTTGAAGCCGATAGTTCGTGCGGTCCGACACATAGATCGTCCCATTTTTGTCGAGAGTAATCGCATGCGGCGTATTGAATTCTCCCTTTCCTTTGCCTCGTTTTCCCCACGTTTTGAGAAACTTTCCCGCTTTCGAAAATTTTACGACCCTTGAGTTGATATAACCGTCCGAAATAAAAATTTCCCCGGCGCGATTGACAACAACATCGGTCGGTTGATTGAAATGACTCTCATCCTCTCCCGGCTCATCCGCCGTGCCAAGAACCATGAGTAAAGCGCCTTCGGGACTATATTTAAGGACCGTGCTCTGGCCGACATTAGTTACCCAGAGATTATCCTGAAAATCAACATGCATACCGTGCAAAAACCGGAGGGTTTCTTCGACCAATATTTCACGGGGGGCTGACGAATCTTTCGCCGCGGACTTTTTTTCATCTTCACTTAGAATAGTAAGAAATGCGCTCTCGCCCTTTTTGGGTGCGTAAACTACGCCATGCCTCGGCAATATCTCGGTTTCTCCCTGGCTGCGAATGAACGTGCCATCCGGTCCGAATAGCAGAATCGGGTGCTCGCCTCGGTGGCCGACATAGACGCGCCCATGAGAGTCGATCGCTACCGCTGAGACCTTTCCAAGTTCCCAACCATTTGGTATTGGAGGCCAGTCCGTAACGGCCGAGAAATCCGTTTTTTTATTGTCCGCATTCGGCGAGACATTCTTCGCCATCCCAAGTCCTGGAATTAAAGTGATAAAAATCAGTGAGAATATTAATTGTTTCAATATTTCGTTTTTAGAGTGTTGTATTTTCAGGTTAAGGTAATCCCCCAAAATTTCGGGCAGCGCCTAATCAAAACCGGTGGGAAGGCGTGAATGTATGGATCATACGGCAAAGGTCAATTTAGAACCTATCTCAAATTCGAAGATAAAGAGACAGCGAGCAAATATGTGCATTGATCAGCTAGTATAGGCTTTTTTCAGCGATTGGTCTTCTTTGGTATGTTCTCCGCGATATACCATGAGCAGGCCACATCGTGATTGGTCCGTTTTGTTGGCTGCGCTCCAATGAATAGTCTCACAATGGTGTAAAAGGGCGTCTCCAGGATTCAAGGTTCCGCGGAATTCCTCATATTCATCTTTCGGAAGAGGGTCGGATAGTCCCATGGAGTTGCCTGCCACACCTGATTTCTTGTGGGGCCGCGTTCCGTTAACGTGCGATCCTTTCAGGTAACAAACCGGTCCGTTGGCCTTAGTTACCGGGTCGATGGCAATCCATAATGTTAACACATCCGGTGGCGCGGCGCAGAAATAAGCGTTATCCTGGTGGGGAGGGACACCCGAACCCGTCTTTGCCGGTTTATTGAAAGTCTCCACTCCCTTACAGGCGGGTCGACCGTTTACCAATGGTTCTATCAAGTCCAGGATGTCCTTGCGTTCGCTCAATGTTTTGAAAAAGGCATCATAACGTTCCATTCGCCACTGGTTGCGGACCGATTGACCATCTTTCTCCATCACGAAGTCCTGCTCCAATACTCCGGGCAAAATCTCTTTTTGGTAGCGTTCAAGCGCCGATCGAATTTCAGTCAGTTGTTCATCGTTTAATAAACCTTCGACCCGAATCACACCGTTGCGTCTATACTCTTCCAATCTTTTCTCCATTACTTTTTTCTTTATAGGTTAGTTTTTCTTAGTTTAAAAATTGGCTCGGTTCTAATACTTTCCATATTGCTCGACCAGGTCGCGCATGAGTTCGATTCGCTCTTCGAGGGCCCCCGGTGGCACTTGGTCGCCTGCGTTGGCAATCAGACGCGGGCTTTGTTTTTTTAATTCCAGCCAATCGAGGACAGCCTGTTTAAAATCAGCGTTACTTACGTTAGGAAGCCAGAGATCGGGAGAGACACCGCCAGAGAGAATGAAGTCCGGACCGGCCTCATCGCGACATTGTTGGGGAGTCAGGTCGCCCATAGGTTTTGGGGTAACTGCATCGGCACAATCGGCGTCAGTCTCTTTGATCATATTGATCGCACCGGTCAGTTTACCGTCGATATGCACGGCGACGAATTTACCGGCATTGTGTAGCCGCCGAATCGCTTCTGTGTAAAATTTGCGTGACCACCGATCAAAAAAGTGGGGGGGCTGAACATCGCTGGAAAAATTGTCGCCCATGCAAATGAATTCCACCGGAGATTGGGCTAACTGATCAATTAATCTGAGGCTATTATTGTTTATCTGATCCATTACCTCATGGACGGTTTCCGGCCAATCGTATACGGCGTACATAGTGCCTTCGATGCCCATCCAAAGGCTCAGCAGGTTTCCCATGCCGCTATAACCAAAGACGACATAGCAGACTCCTGTTTCGCCAATTGAATCCACCCATGCCTGATACTTTTCCGGCAAGAATTGGTAGGTCCGGTCGGCCAGGGCGTATCCCAGGATTCTGAGATGCTGTTCACTTTTTACACCCCATTGACGAATCCCCCATGAATACGTCTCGGGTTCCCATTCCCGCGTGCGTTCGATTTTCCCCAGGGGGGTTTCAAAACTCCAGGTTATCGCTTGACCATCCTCGCTCTTGACTACTTCCGCACGGGTGTCGGGCGAATAACTTATTTTGAAAAAAAGTCCAAGATTCGGCACATAGTAACCGACGCCCTTTTCTTTGTGATAATCGATCAGGTCTTGCTCGGGTAGACCGTAGGTTTGGCTAAGATCCCAGGGTTTTTGGTGCCGGTGATAATACCAATGCGACAAGTCCAACATATAGGGCACCACATCGGGTATTTCTCCTTTGTAAACAGACTGGATTCGTTCTTTGAGTGTCATCGTTACACCGTCCTTCGGTTAAGGCCAAAAACTCTATCAAGTAAGGCGAAATTATCCAGTACTCTACAACTTTGCGTAGAATGTTGGCCAATCAAACCGGAGCCAACAATCACAATAAGATGTATGGTAGATTTTAGTCTAAGAAAAATGTTATTAATTACCATATCTGATGGATAAAAAATCGAATATATATATAAATAACCTATTTTAATGAAAAAAACATTACCAAAAGTGATTGCAATATTGCCTTAAATGCTGATAATGTTGGCGCTATGCGATGCCTCTTGAACAATTACGGCGAATTCGACGAAGTGCACACAATCGGCCCGGCTGTCTGGCCGCATTTCGATCTCATTTGCGTCCACAAGGGCGAAGTATTGATTCGGTTGTTAAAGGATCGGGAGGTTCTCTTAACTTCGGGCCAGGGAATTTTGATTTATCCCGATACGCCCTTTGATGGCTATTCAAAAGTTGTTCGCACAGATGTATCGGTCCATCACTTCGCGTTTGAGGATAACCGCAGCAGTTTTTCTCATATTTACACGTCGATAGCCGGGAAGAGACAGGGTTTTGAGATCTTTCCCTCTTATAGCGTGCCGGAAATAAATCGGGAGATTGCCGGTGCCATTGCATTAGCCTATCAAGATTTCTCGCCATTGCTCCAGGATATGCGGGCCGCAACCATGCTCTTGATGCTTGCCAAACTCAAGCTATGTGTGGCGCGTAGTCGGGGCAAGGTTGCGCAGGCATCCAATTTCGAGGACTTGATTGAGTGGTTACGAAGCCGTATGGAGGAATCTTTGACTTTGGATGATATGGCTGCTCGGATGAATCTCTCGACGAGTCATTTCCGGGCTTTGTTTAAAACTCATTTCGGAGTTGCCCCGGGGAATTTCTTTCTGGGTCTGAAAATGCAAGAAGCCGCTCGATTGCTGCGAGAGACCTGGACCCCTATCAAGGAGATCGCGGCTCGGTTCGGGTATATAGAGGCGCCACATTTTCACCGTGCATTTAAATCGTACCATAATATTACACCTAATAAATATCGCCTTACGCATCTGCCGAGAGGATAATGCGACATTTGCCCGTCATCAAATCAAATAATCGTTGATAATAAGGCGTTAGGGCAAGTCTGTGTGCAAAAATATATTTAAATGTATACACGTTAATACATATTTGTGGTTGTAACTATCTAACCACAATGGTAATTATTTTTACATGAACATTTTCAAACCTGCTCATACCTCTGTTGTTCTCTTACCTGCCTTGCTTTTTCTAGCTGGATTGGTAGAGGCGGAAACTGAGAAGCCCATTGATCTCGGCTCTCGCCGTGAGCTGTTGGTCGATCATTTCCTGATCGAAAGTATGGATAACGTTCGACTCGTCCAGAATCGACCCCGCGACGAGGGCATCGTTTTTAAGTTCGACCAGCCTTGGGAGGGGCTCTTCAGCGGCTATTCCACTGTAATCAAGGATGGAGATCTCTTTCGCCTCTACTATCGCGGGCAGCCCACCGTGGGGGGAGACGGAGAGAGTAGCGAATCCACCTGTTACGCCGAATCAAAAGACGGAATTCACTGGACCAGGCCTGAACTCGAACTGTATGAACAACATGGACACAAAAAGAACAATATCATCCTTGCCCAGCACGCTCCTCATACACACAATTTCAGTCCGATGCTCGACACCCGGCAAGGGGTCCCCGTCGACCAGCGATTCAAGGCTCTTGGCGGGCTTATGACCAGCGGATTGCATGCCTATACCTCGGGCGACGGCATCCACTGGAAAGAGATGCAGACTGAAGCTGTCATAACCCGGGAGGACGTGCCGTTTCCTTAGATGTTTGATTCCCACAACGTGGCCTTCTGGTCGCCGGAGGACAAGAAATACAGAACCTGTTTACGTGTCTTTGATGATGAAC
>JAJFLT010000356.1 GCA_021772555.1 Opitutales bacterium
GGGGTGACGTATTTTATGATGCCGTCTCCATCCAAAATGGTAAACCAATCGGTGGAATTCTGGATCAACAACCGAAACCGTTCTTCCTGGGCTCTGAGCTCTTTTTGGGTTCTTTTTGCTTCCGTAATGTCGCGGCCTACACCCAGGTAACTCCAAATTTTCCCATTTTCATGGAAGAGGGCTTTTTCATTCCATAAAATATAATGATTTTCTCCCTTCTCTGAAACGTATTCAACCTCATGCTCCCAAGTAGAGTTTTCCACGCTCAAGATCCCAATGGCCTCGCGGTATTCCTCCGCATGTTGCGGTGTGATGAAATCAAATATATTCCCTCCAATGATTTTATCGGGAGCACCCGGATATTTGCTCATGTAAGAAATGTAATTCTTATTGGCAAAAATAATCTCCCCCGAAGGCAAAATCTGGCTGATCATCTCCGACTGCCACTCGACCACTTGGCGGTATTGCTCCTCGCTTTGCCGGAGCGCTGTCTGGGTTTTTTTTATCTCAATCTCGGCTAGTTTTGCTTCCGTAATGTCGCGGCCCACTCCCAGGTAACTCGAGATCTTCCCGTTTTCGGAGAAAAGAGCTTTTTCATTCCATAAAATATAATGATTTTCCCTCTTCTCTGAAACGTATTCAACTTCGTGTTCCCAGGTGGAGTTTTCCACACTCAAGGCATCGAGAGCGTTGCGGTATTCCTCCGCGTATTGTGGGGCGATGAAATCAAAAAAGTTTTTTCCAGCAAGATTTCCTGATGCGTCATGATATTCGTGTATGTAGGAAATGTAATTTTTATTGGCAAAAATAATTTCCCCCGATGGTAAAATCTGGTTGATCATTTCCGACTGCCACTCGACCACTTGCCGGTATTGTTCCTCGCTTCGCCGGAGAGCTTCCTGGGTTTCTTTAATCTCGGACTCCGCCTGTTTTTGTGCCGTGATGTCCCGGCCTACTCCCAAATAGCCGATCACATTACCATCCTCGTCGAGCATCGCGCGATTCGTCCACTGTAGGTAAAGGACTTCACCATTTTTCGCATAGTGAGTAATTTCCTGCGTATAGGCCTCATCGGTCGTTAGGGAAGCCAAAATTTCGCGGAATCCTTCAAGCTCTTTGGGCGCAATGTAGTCAAAGATGTTTTCTCCGATCAACATGGCGGGAGCTCCGTCGTATCGTTTCTTGAATTCCTGATAATTTTTATTGGTGAAAATGACCTCTCCATCCGGTGCGATATGGTTGATGAACTCCGATTGGTATTCGACCACCATTCGATACTGTTCCTCACTTTGCCGAAGGGCTTCCTGAGTTTCTTTGATCTCAATCTCCGCCAGTTTCGCTGCCGTAATATCTCGCCCCACCCCGAGATACCCGATCACATTGCCCTCCTCGTCTAACATCGCTCGATTTGTCCATTGTAGGTAAAAGATCTCCCCTGCATCCGTTTGATGGGGAAATTCTCGCGTATTAACTTCATCGGGCTTTAGAGAAGTCAGAATTTTACGAAATTCCTCACGGTGTTCGGCCGGAGTAAAATCAAAGATGCTTTCTCCGACGATCACTTCGGGAGCGCCGTTGTGCCGGGTGACAAACTCCTGGTAATTATTGTTCGCGAAGATGATTTCACCGTCCGGCGCAATCTGGTTGATGAATTCCGACTGGTAGTCGACCACCATGCGGTATTGCTCCTCACTGCGTCGAAGCGCTGCCTGGGTTTTTTTAATCTCGATCTCGGCTCGTTTCGCTTCGGTAATGTCGCGACCCACCCCGAGATAGCCGATCACATTGCCCTCATCGTCGAACATCCCCCGGTTCGTCCACTGCATATGAACGATTTCACCTTCCGGTGTTTGGTGAGAAAATTCTTTCGTATCAATTTCATCGGGCTTTAGTGAAGCCAGAGTTTCGCGCAATTCTTCCCGTAACTCTGTCGGCGTAAAATCAAAAATATTCTCACCAATTATCACTTCGGGAGCGCCATTGTACCGGGTAACAAATTCATGATAGTTTTTGTTCGCGAAGACGATTTCACCATCCGGCTTTATCTGGTCGATGAATTCCGACTGGTATTCGACCACCATGCGGTATTGCTCCCTGCTTCTTTGCAATTCTGATTGGGCGCGTATTAATTCTTCCTCGGCCTCCCTCTCCTTGGTGATATCCCGGCCCACACCGAAGTAACTGCTGACCTTTCCGTCTTCATCGAACAAGGCCTTTTCCGTGTAGCTGATGACAATGCGCTTCCCCTCGTGGTTATGAAAATCCGCCTCGTGATTCCAGGTTGGATTATCCACAGTTAATTTTGCCAGTTTCGTCCGAGTATTCTCTACATCATTTGGTTGAAGAATATCAAAAATATTTTTTCCGATCAAATCATGGGGTGAATGATAGTAGGCTGCAGCCGATTTCACGTAGGCTGGATTTACGAATATGATCTCTCCCGACGGCAGTATCTGATTGATCATCTCGTTCTGCGCTTCAACCAGGTTTCGGTATTGTTCCTCGCTTTTTTGCAGAGCTGCCTGGGCGCGTATCAATTCTTCCTCGGCCTCCCTCTCCTTGGTGATATCCCGGCCCACACCGAGGTAGCTCCAAATTTTTCCTTCGCCATCGAATAAGGCTTTTTCCGTATAGCTGATGACGAATCGCTCTCCCTCCTTGTTGTGGAAATCCACTTCATGCATCCAGGAAGGGGTTTTTGCTGTCAACCGGGTCAGGTTTTCGCGAATGCCTTCCACATTTTTGGGAGGAAGAATTTCAAAAAGATTTTTTCCAATTAAATCCTTGGGAGATTGAAAATGCTTGAACGCCGATTTCACATAAGCCGGATTTACGAAAATGATCTCACCATCGGGCAAGATCTGGTTGATCATATCATTTTGTCCTTCGACCACGACGCGGTATTGCTGTTCGCTGCGGCGCAATGCTTCCTGAGCATGGGCAATCTCTGTTTCGGCCTGTTTTCGCTCCAAGACGCGGCCCACTTGCTCACTCACATTATGGGCGATCCGCAGCAGCCATTCATCCGATTCCAATTCTTCTTCCGCAAAAAATTCAAGGATGGCGACTGTTTCACCTTTTACTTTAATGGGAAAACCGAAAGCTCCGGCCAGATTGATATCCCGGCATAACTGGCTTCTTGGAAAATTGGAGTCTTTTTGGATATTGACGACACAGGTTGGCCGACCTGATTCCCAGATGCTCCCGGGCAGGCCGACACCGCGATCAAAGGAGGTTTGCATGGTTGCCTCGTAAAATGCGTTATGAGTTTCCTCCTCGGGTAAAAACCATATATCGGTCGGTTCGAGCTTACTTTTGTCTTTGGCAACGACGTAGGCGTGTCCAACCGGCCACCCGATAAGTTGGCACATGAGATTGACGCATTGTTGCAGTGAATCCTCAAAAGAATCCGACTCCGCCGCCATTTCCGTCACGCGGTGCAGGAGAGTCGATTCCAACGCTTGTTTGGCCAGAGCCTCCTCTGCCTTTTTCTGTTCCGTGAAATCGAACCCAACCCCCTCCATTTGGGTCGGCCTGCCCTTGTCATCGCGTTTAGTGACGATCTCGTGGGCTTCAAAAATCCGCCATTCTCCAGCTTTAGTGCGGATTCGGGCCGTCCATTCCGCCTGTTCTATTTTTCCGTCATCGAGGGCTTTGAGGGAGTTGAGTACACTGGGCCGATCTTCTGGGTGGATCGACTCCTCCCACAGTTGAAGCATTTTTTTGACGTCTGGTAGTCCCGCCACTGAGTAATCGAATACCTGGCCGTAGCTCTCGCTAAAGTCGAAGGAAGAACCGTCGAGGGCGATTATCCAATGGGCCACATTGCCCGACTTGAGGGTCAGATCCAGACTCATTTTGCTGAATCGAAGGTCCCGTTCGGCTTCTTTGCGCTCCGCCACGCTTAGTTCAAGATCGCGATTCTTCTCCTTGAGCTCTTGGGAATTGACCTCGAGTTCACGGGTCCGCCGACTGACCTCTATTTCCAATAGCTCCCGGGCCAGGCGAAGCTGCCTGAACCGCAATCGAAAAACCAGGTAGAAGATCAATATTAACACCAGGGCCGCCAAACCGAAAAAAAGAGGTGTCTGGTAGAAATAAGGATTTCTTTTAAAATCAAAAATCGGCGATTCTACACTGGGAACCCCATCGTTGTTGGCGGCCCGCAGTCGGAACGCGTAATTTCCCGCCGGTAGATTCATGTAATACACACTCCGGTTTAATTCCGCATCAATCCAATCCCGATCATAACCCTCCAGCTTGTATTCTACTTTCACCTTTTGCGGGGCCGAGAGACTCGGGGCGGCAAAAAAGAAATCGAACCTCTGCGTTTGTGGAGAAAAGCTCAGATCATTTTCAAGCTGAACCTCATTACTATCCACCAGAACTTTTTTCAAAATAAGCGGTGGGGGAATCTCATTACGTCTGATGTTGCCCGGATCGATGAACGATGCTCCGTTAACGGTGGGGAACCATAACCGCCCGTCGCTGGTTTTAATAGATTTGCTAACAGCCGTCACACCAGGGCTTCTCAATCCGTCGGCAAGACTGAAAACTTCCATGGGAAGAGCTTCCGAATTTCCAGCTAGAAAAAGATTCACGCTTTCTTTGCCCACCCTGCCAATACCTTTGTCCGTGGTAATCCAGTGAAAGCCGTGATCATCTTCAATGACCTGGAATGCCGCCTTGCTGGGAAGACCGTTGCTTTTTGTCAAATTGCGAAACTTCCCATTTTCCAGAATACTGACGCCATCGTCTGTTCCCATCCACAATCTGCCCGCCTCGTCCTCGTGAATGCGAAAGACAGCATTTCCCTTCAAGCCATCTTCACTTGTCAACCGAGTGAATTTTTCACTTTTGAAATCGTATCGAAAAAGACCGCCATTGGTGGTGCCGACCCAAATATTTTCATTACGATCGGCGAACAATTCGAGAACATACGATTCATTGAATCCGTCCATCACACCGAATTCGCTCACGATGTCGTCGGAAATGCGGTTGAGGCCATTATTGGTACCGACCCAGATGTCACCCCATTGGTCTTCGAGGAGCACGCGGACTTGATTGTGGCTGAGGCCATCGGCCACCGTAAAAGATTTCACCGAATCTTCGCTTAAACGTGTCAGACCGCCCAGGGCAGCTATCCACAAATCGCCATTGGAATCCCTCAGGAGGTCGCGCACGCTTTGGCTGGGAAAAGTAGTTTCGAATTGGAAGAACGGTTCCATTTTTCCGTTCGTTAATCGATCGATTCCGCCTCTGGTCCCGATCAATATTGACCCGTCGGGTTCTTCAAAAAAAACGTTAATCAGGTTGTCGGTCAGTCCCTCGACGGTTGTGAGGGTAGTAAATTTGCCATCGTTAACCCTTATCAGACCATTGTGATAGGTGCCGATCCAAAGGTTCCCTTCGATATCCTCGTAAAAACCACCGAAACCCCGGAAAAGCTCGTTGTTGGCGAATACCCGCAAGCCATTGGCATTCCACCTCAGAATTCCGTGAAACGCTCCGATCCAGATATTCTCATCGCGATCCTCGTAAACGCCATAAATCTGACCGATTTCCTCCGGATTTTCGATCCGGATTTCTTCCGAATTCCCATCTTTCAAGCGAAAGACTTGCGAGGTTTCAGTAATGATCCAAAGTGAATCATCGCTGGCCAGGAAAACGGAACGAAATCCGTTTTCACCGATTTTCGCCGCTGGCTGGTATAAGGTTGCCTGGCCATCCCGGATTTGGAATAAACCTTTTTCCCGTGTGGCTGCCCAGAGTATTCCTTTCCGGTCCAGATGGAGGTCCTGGATGCTTGTGCCTGCAAAAATTTCTGGAGCAAAGACCTCGATGACATTTTCTTTATCCAGACGAAGAACATTCAAACCGTTGGTCGTGCCGATCCAGAGGTTCCCCCGGCCATCCAATTCCAAAAATTGGATGGTATTGTGAACAAGGCCATCCTCAGTCGTATATTTTTGAAAAACCTTTTCTTTGAGAGAATAAAGGCCGCCTCCATTGCTGCCCAGCCAAAGCCGTCCCGATTCATCTTCTACCAGTTCCCAGAACCCCGAGGCCGTTAGCTCGGAATGCGATGTACGATCGATGATATCGAAATTGATTCCGTCGAACCGAACGACACCGCCGTAATTAACAAACCAGAGGTAACCGTTCCGGCTTTGTTTTATGTCCAGAACTTCCCGGTTGCCGAGGCCATCTTCAACCCCCCATGTGGTATATTGGTACTGGGTCAGCTCTTTTGACGGATCGAGGGCCATCCCAGTCGATAGGTCGAGCATGGAGAAAACCCCGAAAGTGAGGACGATTTTCAATAGCAATGTGCTATGATCGGATACCGCCTTCATAAGCCATGATAGATGCAAAGGATACGGGCGCCCGGATGCCCGGTTTGCCGCCTCGTCTTGTGGCAAGTTAAGGCAGAGGGCTTTGATTTGTTTCCAGCCAGTCATTTTGGCGTTGTTGCAGTTCTTTTTTTTGCTCCAAAGGTCGCGTCTCAGAAAAAGTGGACAGGAAACCATCTACAAAATGTGACGACTTGGCAATCTCTCAAAAGAGCCATGATTGCATCCATTTTTTTAGCCGACGAGTCCGCGAAATGTCTTTCCGGGTGATATTGTGTGGAGATTTGCAGTTTTTACAGAATGGGTTTATGTTTATCAAAAGAGACAAGCCTGAGGGAAATAAAAAAATGAAACAGCTAGAAAATATCATAATCGCGAATGAAAACTTCAAAACCCTTTTGCCCGAGCATATTGAGCAACTTGCCAGCAGAGCTTCCATAATCGATTTGGAAACCGGCGCATTTATATTTTGCCAAGATGGAAGGGCGGATCATTTTTACATGATCACGAAAGGCTCCGTAGGTTTGGAAATTCATGCCTCGGGTTGGGGCACAGTCACACTGCAAAGTCTTCGCAGTGGTGATTTATTGGGATGGTCCTGGATGTTTCCGCCATACCGATGGCATTTTGATGTGAAAACCCTGGAATCCACCCAGGTTATCGCATTCGACGCCGCTACAGTGCGGGATCATTTCAAAAAGGATTCCGACTTCGGCTGCCAAGTTATGAAGATCGTGGCCACCAATATGATGGACAGGATAGTGGCCGCACGGCTCCAGATTCTCGACCTCTATGGCCGAAATCCGGATTATCAAGGCTATGCCATGTAAGAAGGTTTGAATTGTAATAATCTAAGTTCATAATCCTTCTCCTCTAGTTTAATTGCAGGATACCTTCCGGAATGTGAAGGTGTTGCCAATTCGATTCGTGTGGACAGGCTATGGTGCTGTCCTGGATCCTGCTATCGATGTGCGGCATTATCGGGATTTGGTGGAATCCTGATCGTCGTGGGAAAAATGTTTTATTGCTGCCTGTGGCTAAAGACCGCAAATTGCTTTTTTGTATAGAAAAAGGCTCTAGACTAGCATGGTATAATAAAAACCATTGTTAGTCGTTAATGAATAAAGGTTTAACAAATTATAAGCGAAAAAAAATTCTGAAGCACTTTTGCGAGGATATTCCAGCGTCCAAAACGGCTCGTTTGACGGGGA
>JAJFLT010000357.1 GCA_021772555.1 Opitutales bacterium
TCTCCCAGGCGGCTGCCGTATAGCTCCATCGAATCGGTGAAAACGGTAAAGAGAACATCCTTTTCCGTCAGTTCGTAGTATTTGGCCATTTTGATCGCGGCCACCAGGTTGCTCAAACCGGAAATCCCGATCAGCGGCAACTTGGCAATGGTGTCATCGGAAACACCCACACTTTTGAGGTATTCCTGGCCGGCCGGTTCGTTGCAAAGACGGAGGGAATTCATGCAGTGCTCGTCGTCAACCGCGATGACAAAATCGGTGTTGCGGACATTGTGGATCCAGGGCACATGCTTGTCCCCGATGCCCTCAATGCGATGCCCTCCGTAACCATTCATGAGCAGGGTGGGGCATTGCAGAGCCTCTACGGACGCGATTTTGACGCGGGGATATTTTTCCTTGAGGTAATCTCCGGCCGCCAAAGTTCCGGCCGAACCGGTCGAGCTGATCCAGCCCACGAAGTTATCGCCCGCGGACATCTCATTTTGTAACACCTCCTCGATAGCGCCGCCGGTCACGTGATAGTGCCAGAGATAGTTTCCGAATTCATCGAATTGATTGAAAATGACGATATCGTCCCGTGTGCGGCGCAGCTCCCAGCATTTGTCGTAAATTTCTTTGACGTTGGATTCGCATCCCGGTGTGGCGATGACTTCGCCCGCGATCTTGCTCAGCCATTCAAAGCGTTCGCGGCTCATTTCTTCGGGCAGTATGGCGATGGCCTCGCAATCCAGCAGGGCAGAGGTATAAGCGCCTCCGCGGCAGTAGTTCCCCGTCGAGGGCCACACCGCCTTCTGGCTGGTGGGATCGAACTGGCCGGTCACCAGACGCGGCACAAGGCACCCGAAAGCCGCTCCCACTTTGTGCGCGCCGGTCGGAAACCATTTCCCCACCAAGGCCAGGATGCGTGCCTTCACCCCGGAAATTTCGGGAGGTATTTCCATATAATTGACGCCGCCGAATCCGCCTCCCTGGGCCGTCGGCGCATTTTTCCAGGTGGCTCGAAAAAGGTTCAGCGGATTGATTTCCCACAGACCCACATCTTTAAGCCGGTTCTGTATATCCGCGGGCACCTGGCTGGGATCTTTTTGCTCCGCCAAGGTGGGAATGATGATGTTTTGCTCTTTTACCCTGCCAATGGCATTGGCCTGTTTGGCCGGGTTTACGGTGAGGTCTATTTTCATATCGTTTTTAACTTAATCGCGTTGTAGTTTTAAATAGTATGGGTCTTTTGCTACTTGATCCGCTCGACCAACCAGCCGGTGCCGTCGTTGGGGGCCGGCTGCAAACCGAGAAGTTCGCATAGAAGCCCGTAAATTTCCACATTGATGAAGGAATTTACCGTCGTCCCTGGTGGAATATTGGGTCCGTAGGCAAGAAAAATGCCGTGCATCATTGGGTCCTCAGCGCCGTAACCATGGTCGCCCCGGAGCGGATGATCCATGGGTGTGGCCAGAGCTTTATTGGTGACAACTTCCCAGCCCGGGTCCGGATATCCGACAATGGGTGGAATGCGAATATGCCCATTGAAATGAAAACGCGGAGGGAAATCTTCTTTCGCGAAGACATGCAAATGGGGATGGGCCTTTTTCAATTTACGAAGGATCTTCGGAACCTTTTTCGGTGATGCCCAAATGCCCAGTTGGGCTCCGTAGCGAATCCATTCCGCATCCTCGGTATCGAAATAATCATCGAGGTTTATGATGCGTTTCATACTCACATCGGTCATCCCATGATCGGATACAACCACGATGTTGGTGGATTTCAAGAGACCACGGGATTCCAGCCCATCCATTATTTTCCCCACGGTGCGGTCTACCTTTTCGACGGCTGCATAGGTTTTTGGTTGATCGGCTCCGGCGTAATGGGCCACCTCGTTGACTTCAGGCAGGTAGAGGGTCATGAGATTCGGTCTTTCCGCGCGTGGTAAATCCATCCAGCCGAGTATGATTTTCACTCGTTGGTCGTAGGGCATAAAGTGGTCGTAGGGATGCCACACGGTCGGCCTGTAACCGTTGATTTCAGCGGCCGTGCCAGGCCAGAAAAGAGTGTGGGCGATCTGCCCCTGCCGAACAGCGGTCACCCAGATGGGTTCACCGTGCCACCACCGCCCATTGGTCAATTCCTCTTTTTTGGAAAGGTCGAAGTAGGAATCGTAAACCGGGTCGTACATTTCGTTGTCGATAATTCCGTGATGGGCCGGGTAAAGACCCGTCGCGATCGAATAATGGTTGGGAAATGTATTGGATGGATAAACCGGAATGAGGCTTTCGGCCATCAAACCCTCTTTGCGCAGCCGGTCCAGGTTTGGCGTCTCGGCCTTTTCCATATAATCGAAGCGAAAGGCGTCCAGTGAGATGAGCAAGACCGTCGGCTTCTCGCTCTTCCTGGCCAGGAGCGCCCCCGGCGGCAGAATTAGCGCCAGCAGAAGCAAATGAAAAATAAATGGGCGCTTTGCATTGCCCGGTCTTGAATGATATTGTTTCATTGATAGTGCAGATTGAGCCTGTGAAGCCTTCTGACAATACAAAAAGCTAATGGTTCGGTGGGCGATGGATGCGCCTTTCGCCGCCCCCGGATTTATTCTAGGTTGAGAAAATGCTTGAACCATTATATTGTCATGGTAGCAGAAGAGACCTGTTTAATTCTAGAACCTATCCCAAATTCGATGATGAATGATGTTTGTAGCGCCACGGTGGCAGATACCAGGCGGCTTTGTGCCCAGATGGGCTGGGAAGCCCCTCGGGCGCAAAGCAACGCCGCTCAAACAAATAATGGCTCTCTGCATCATCATCTGCGAATTTGAGATAGGTTCTAATAACCGGAGCCGGAATTCATGAGTAAATCAAAAGCTGACAGACTACAAAAACTGGGAACGGAAACCGCTTTTGCCGTATCGGCAGACGCGGCCGCATTTGCCGCCGAAGGTAATGTGGTTTATCCTTTTCACCTCGGGGATATGGATTTGCGGACGCCCCTAAACGTCATCGAGGCCACCCACCGGGCCATGCTCGATGGTAAAACGGGCTATAACCCATCCGCTGGAATCATGCCTTTGCGGGAGGCTTTGGCCGAAAATATCGGGCAGGACCGCAACGTCCAATACGGGCCGCTCAATGTGGCCGTGCAACCGGGAGGCAAACCGGTCATCAGCAAATTTCTGGAAATCGTCATGAATCCCGGCGATGGCGTCCTCTATCCCAATCCGGGATTTCCCATCTACGAATCGCAAATCAATTACCTCGGGGGCAAACCCCGTCCCTACGCCTACATTCCCACCGGCGACGGTTTTGACATCGACCGGGACGGAGTCGAATCGCAGATCGACGCCGGCGTCCGGGCCATTATATTCAACAATTACCAGAATCCCATCGGGGCCGAATCCTCCGCTGAGGAAATTCAATGGCTGGCGGACCTTGCCATCCGGCACGACCTCTGGGTCCTCTCCGACGAGGCCTATTTCAAAATCCTCTACAGCGGTCAAGGCCGCAGCATCGTCTCCCTGCCGGGGATGCTCGAGCGCACCATCATTCTCTACACTTTTTCCAAAACCTACGCCATGACCGGCCTGCGTCTGGGCGCAGCCGTTGGCCCGGAATCCGTTATCGATAGCATGGGCAAGCTCAACGTCAACGTCGAGTCCTGCACCAATCACGCCTTGCAGTACGGGGGCATCGAAGCCTTGCGAGGTGATCAGTCCGAAGCGCGCGAAATCATGAATACCCTGCAGCTAAGGCGCGATACCCTGGTGGAGGAATTGCGAACCATCGACGGTGTGGAGGTATTTGTGCCAAACTCAACCTTTTACCTCTTTCCCGATGTGACGCGGGTCTACGAACGGATGGGCGCGACCTCCCTGGAAGACTTTCGCAGCCGAACCCTGCGGGAAACCGGTGTTTCCTTTTGCACTCGCGAGCACTTCGGCAGTCCCTTGCCGGGGGAAGATCGCAAATTCGTTCGATTCGCTTTTTCCGGCATTTCGGTGGAAAACATCAAGGAGGGCCTGGCCCGGTTGAAAGCATTTTGGAATTAAATGCCCAATGGGAATGGCGCCAAATTAAACAAGGCTCTAGACTAGCATGGTATAATAAAAACCATTGTTAGTCGTTAATGAATAAAGGTTTAACAAATTATAAGCGAAAAAAAATTCTGAAGCACTTTTGCGAGGATATTCCAGCGTCCAAAACGGCTCGTTTGACGGGGA
>JAJFLT010000358.1 GCA_021772555.1 Opitutales bacterium
GCATTTTTGTTAATGATCCCGGCGTTGTTGAGCAGGAGCCCCGGCGGGCCGACATCGCTGAGCACATTTTGGGCAAAGGCCGATACACTGGTTTCCGATGAAACGTCCAACACATAAAACCGGTGACCAGCAGCGCCCAGCGATTGATTTAAATTTTCAATTACCCCGGCCGAACGCCCTCCGCCCGTAACCGTATAGCCGCGTTCGGCAAAACCATGCGCCATGGCTAAACCAATGCCCCGCGTACAGCCCGTTATGCAAACGATTCTTCCACTTTTCATGGAAATGTAATACCCTCGGGACCTGCGGAAGACAACCGGAAAAGAAACGGTGTTGCATTTGAATCGGCAATTACTAAATTAATGCGACTCCTGATTTTAACCCATCTCAGGAAAGAATCTATGGTCCGGTTATTATGACAGGTGGCGGCACTGCTACAGCGGAGAAAAAAAGCCTCAAACTAAGGATTCTGGAGGAGTTTGAGCCGAGTCGTTTTGTTCCTAATTTGATGGCAGGGTTTGTCGTCGGAATCATCGTCGTCATTGTCTCCATTTCTCTGGCTACGCTGATTTTTTCAGGAGAGTTGGCTCAGTACCTTCCGGACGGAATTGGTTTGGTACTTTATTCCGGAATCATCGTTACCGGGCTGGTCTCATTAACCAGTTCCTACTCCGGAATGATAGCCTACCCGCAGGAACGCGTGGCGCCCATCCTGGCGGTAATCGCCACCTTTATTTTAAGCGGTATGAGCGGCCACTACCCAACCGAACAAATCTTTCTGACCGTGGTGGCGGCCATCACCCTGGCCTCCCTCACCAACGGAATCTTTTTGTCGGCCTTGGGGTTTTTCAAACTGGGCGGGTTGATCCGGTTCATTCCCTACCCGGTCATCGGCGGATTTCTGGCCGGAACCGGGTGGCTGTTGGTACGTGGTTCCATCGGCGTGATGTCCGGACTGCATGTCAGCCTGGAAGAGATGCATCATCTTTTTGAAACAGCGGTGGTTTTAAAATGGGGCACGGGCGTTGTATTCGGTATTGTCATGGTAATTGTCACGCATCGCATCAGTCACTTCCTTACTATGCCGGCACTGGTGCTTGGCGGCGTTGCCGTTTTTTATATCGTTTTACTGATCGGGCAATGGTCACCCACCGAGGCCCGCAACGCCGGCTGGCTGTTGGGGCCTTTTCCCGAGGCCAGTATGTGGAAACCTCTTTCCGTAAAGGCATTTTCCCAGGCAAATTGGAGCGCCATTTCCGCGCAGACGGGAAACCTCGCCACCATTCTTCTCATCAGCGTGGTATCGGTCCTTCTCAACTCCGGGGCGCTCGAACTAATAGTGAAAAAAGATATCGACCTGAACCGTGAATTGAAGGTTTCCGGGGCTTCCAATCTGCTCGTGGCCCTCGGTGGCGGCACGGTCGGTTTTCATTCCCTGGCCATCTCGAGGCTGGTCAACAAGATGGGGGCGGACAGTCGTTTGGTAGGTGTGGTAGCTGCCATAATGTGCGCCCTTATGCTACTATTTGGAACGGCCGTTCTAGAGTATTTACCGCGCCTGATTCTGGGCGGTCTTCTTTTCTATCTGGGAATGCACTTTCTGGTCGACGGGGTTTATGATGCCTGGTTCCGCTTAACCAAGGCCGATTACGCGGTTGTCATCATGATTTTGGCCTTTGTCGGATTTTTCGGCTATTTGCACGGAGTGGTGGTGGGCATCATCGCCTGCGTCATTCTCTTTTTGGTCAATTACAGCAGAGTCGATGTGGTCAAACACGCTTTGACGGGAGAAAACCATCACAGCAATGTGGACCGCCCCACGCGGCATTTTCGCATCCTTCACCGAAATGGCCAAAGGCTCTACATTTTCAAATTGCAGGGATTTATCTTCTTCGGAACCGCCAATGGTTTGCTGGAGCAGGTACGTAAACGCATCGACAATGCCGAACTGCCGCCCCTCCAGTTCATGATTCTTGATTTTTCCAATGTGAGCGGCATCGATTCGTCCTCCACCCTCAGTTTTATCAAAATGAAGCAGTTGGCGGAAAAAAACGGGTTCACCCTAATTTTTACGCACCTCTCAAGCGAAATCAACCGGCAGTTGCAAAAGGAAGGTTTCGACGAAGGCTCTTCGGAGATTTATCGGACTTTTACCGATTTGGATTACGCCGAGGAATGGTGCGAAAACCAGATACTCGACGGCGAGCACATCAGCGCCAGCGAATACGATAATATTGAGCTACACGATCAGTTGCGGGAAAATTTTCCCGAAGGATTCGATCTCGATAAAATGTTAAGCTATTTCGAGCGCCTCGAGGTCGAGGAGAATTATTACCTAATGCGGCAGAACGATCCCGCCAAAGATTTATTTCTCATAGAAAAAGGCCAAGTCACCGCAAAATTAATATTGGATGAAGGAAAAGAAATTCGTCTGCGGACAATGTGTCCCGGCACCATCGTGGGAGAAGTGGGGTTAATATTGAAAGAACCACGCTCCGCCACAGTCGTGACCGACCGGCCCAGCACAATCTACCGGTTATCGGCCGAATCCTTGAAAAAGATGAATGAGAACGATCCCGGAATCGCGGTCTCCTTCCACAATTTTATCACCCGCCTGATAGCGGAAAGACTGGCCAATGCCAACAAGGCCATCCAATCTATTCTGGAGTAGGTGGCACGAAGCGCCTTGGGCAAATCGCGGACTTCGGCCCACCCGAGTTGGCATATGGAAACAGAGGATAAAGTAAGGATCGATAAATGGCTTTGGGCCGTGAGGGCTTTCAAAACCAGAAGCAAAGCCACCCAGGCTTGCAAAGCCGGCCAGGTGGAGATTGGCGGGGTAAAAGCAAAACCCTCGCGGACCGTCGAACCGGGTACCGTGATTACCATTGTCAAAGAGGGGGTAAAGAGAACATTGAAAGTGATCGCTACTCTCGAAAAAAGAGTCGGCGCCCCACGCGTGGCCGAATTCATGAAGGATTTAACCCCCACAACAGAAATCGCAAGCAACCTTAAAAGCAGACGGGATGCGACCGATTTCGCGAAATCCACGTCCCGGGACCGGCGCCGCTTGCGGCAGTTTCTGGCAGAACATTCACTTAAAGAGAAATACTAGCAATGAATGAACGATTGAAACGTTGGAAAGGGAAAACGGCGCTTGTCACCGGCGCCACTTCGGGCATCGGCTATGCCACGGCGGAAGCGCTGGCCGGCATCGGCATGAAAGTTGCCATAACGGGAAGGCGTGCGGAACGCCTGGCAAAATTGAAAGCGCGGCTCGAATCCGCAGGGGCGGATATTCTCACCCTGCCTGGCGACCAGACCGTGGCCGAGGCCAATCGCGATTTTTTCAATAAAATCCGAGACCATTGGGGAGCTTTGGATGTACTCATCAATAATGCCGGGGTTGCTTTTGCAGCAAATATTGCCGATTTGGAGGAGAACAAACTGCAGACTATGCTCGACCTCAACATTCGCGCCGCCACCCTTTGCATGCAGGAAGCCCTCAAGCAGATGAAATCAAAAGAGGAAGCCGTTATCGTCAACATCGGATCCATGTCCGGCCACCGGCTGGTGCAGGGTTCGGGCGGTGCCTTTTATGCCGGCGCCAAGAATGCCTTCAGAGTCCTTGCCGACGGGTTGCGCTATGAATTGGCGCAAGAGAAGAACCCGGTCAAATTGTGCATGATTTCTCCAGGCCTGGTGGAAACGGAATTTCACCTGGTGTCGCGGGGAAAACCGGCTGAATACCAATTCCCACCATTGCAGGCTACTGATATCGC
>JAJFLT010000359.1 GCA_021772555.1 Opitutales bacterium
ATCGAGAATTTTCGAGAAAACAATAGCTTCCTGGCGAGTCAATTAGCGGATTATATCCACCGTTTCGGAAACAGCATTCACGTCGGCGAACAGCAGCTATATAAAGAGAAAATCATTGACGCCACCATGGCCGCGGAAAGCATAACCATAGATCAAAGCGAAAAATTTGCTATTCAACTGGAAACTATCGATGCCGCTTTTGAGCGATTGAATAATGTTATCGGTGGCCATATCTTTGAGGGCAACGCGGTCACTCCGGGCGGTAATTATGAAAAAGGAAAATTAATTATCGTAGGGCCGGTCAGTTATTTTTCGAGCGATTCGGGCAGCGCCGGCATTGCTCAAAGGGAAGTCAACGCCTCTATTCCGGTCGTTAAGGACATCGGTCAAAAAAATACGGCCACAATAAACACTTTGGCTATGAACAGCACGGGCCTGGTCCCTGTGGACACTACTGAAGGAGACGCCCTCAGGCTGGCCGCGACGCAAGAAACCTTTGTCGAACATATTAAAAATGGCGGCATTGTCATGTACCCCATACTCGGGCTGGCCTCTTTCGCTTTTATTGTGGCTATATTCAAATGGTTCGAGATCGGCGCCGCAACCCGCGCCCGCCCCCGGGACCTGAGCATTATTCTTGATTTCTTAAAGGCCGGAGAACGGGAAAAAGCTCTCGGACACGCCAAGTCCGTGAAGGGACCCGTGGGAAAGATGTTAACGGCTGCCGTAAGCAACTCGCAGGCCGACAACGAATTGATCGAAGAAATCCTCTACGAGAGAATTATCGCGACCAAACCCCACCTCGAAAGAATGCTCCCCCTCATCGCTGTGACCGCGGCCACGGCGCCCTTGCTGGGTTTGCTCGGCACGGTTACGGGAATGATTAAAACATTCAAGCTCATCACCGTATTCGGGACGGGAGACGCCGGTAATTTAGCCACCGGCATCTCCGAGGCCCTTATCACGACAAAATTCGGCCTCATCATTGCCATTCCCACCCTCATTTTACACGCCCTCCTCAGCCGCAAGGCCAAAGGCGTCGTTGCCAGTATGGAACAGACCGCCGTCGGCTTCATCAACGGCTTGAGAGAATTCAAAAGATCCTAGCCCCTTAATACCTGCCGGATACTCATCCACATCCATTTAATGCGGCCTAAGAAACTGACTACCAAAATCGTATATTAGCTATGAAAAACAAAAGCGTTCTTGCCGGAGGCGAGCCCGAGTTGAGCGAAATAAATATTTCGCCCATGATCGACATGGTATTCATTCTCCTCATCTTTTTCATCGTCACCACTGTATTCGTTGAAGAACCGGGAGTGGAGGTTAACCGACCGCCCTCAGTAACAGCCGGCGACCTGGAGAAAAACAGTATTCTCATCGCCATAACAGCGACCAATCAGATTGTTTACGGCGGACGCGAGATCGGCATCGCCGGGATTCGCCCCATCGTCAAACGGCTCAATCAAAGAGACAAAATGCCGGTCATCCTGCAGGTGGATGAATCGTCTGCCGCAGGTCTGGTGGTCAGAGCTATCGACGAAGCAAAATTGGGCGGCGCTGAAAGAGTCAGCATTGCGACGGAACTTTGAAGCCGTTTGTGAAAGATTGTCCGAACTGGGGCTTTGGAAATTCCAATTGAGAAATCATGAAAGGCAAACATAGGATTGGGTACCGGCGCCCCCAAAGTAAAGGCGGTCGCCATGACGGCTTTTCCCTCATCGAAATCCTCATTGTGCTGGCCCTCATCGCATTGCTGGCAGGAGTGGTAGTCACCAATTTTACGGGTATTTTTGCCGGCGGCCAGGAATCGACCGCCAAAATCTTCGTGGATTCCGCCGTCGACGCACCTATTCTCAAATATCGTATAGACACCGGCAGTTTCCCAACAACGGCAGAGGGGCTGACCGCCCTGCTCAAACCACCCGGCAACAAAGCCGCCAAATGGAAGGGCCCCTACATCGACAGTCTGCCCGACGATCCCTGGGGCAACCCCTATAAATACCGCTATCCAGGATCGAAAAACCCGGATAAATACGACCTCTATTCCCTGGGTGAAGACGGCACGGAAAGCGCCGACGATATCGGCAATTGGGAATGATGCGCCTGTTTGGCTCCTCCTGCAGCCCAAAGTATTCACAACTTGCCATTTGCAGTTCATAAGCCGGTTTGAAACATTTCCATATCAAACTGGTTTATTAGCTTGTAATAAACCCCTTTCAATTTCGCGCGAATTGAAATATCAAGATTAGCCAGGGTATCGCTTTGGCTTGAAATTTCCCGCACGAAATAGCATTCCAGGCAGCAAGGCTGCATTCAAATTGACTGTGAAGAAAAAGAGGAAAAATTCATTCGGCTTTACCATCATCGAAGTGATAATGGTTTTGGGTCTGCTGGCCCTGATCTCGGGACTGGTGGTTATTAATGCCAATGCCATCTTTCGGGGATTCGAGGAACGGCCCCTGCCCGAAATCTTGCGTCGGGTGGTGCGTGACGCGCGCTTTCATGCGGCCAAAAACAGGGAGCCGGTATTTCTCGATTTCGATGTGGAAACGAGCGAATTCCATATCTCCAATCGCGAAAATAATGTCCTCCAGGCAATTCCCTCCGGCTACCCGGTTGACGATACGAACCTGGAAATCATTTTTTACCGGATACTACCCGAAAGGGGGACCAGCTCTTTGCGAAACTTTACCGTCAATCGGAAAACGACCACCCACTTGATATTTCATCCCGATCGCTCTTCCACCCCATTCCTCGTGGAATTGAACTACGATGAAGAAAGCTCCGTCCATCGCTTCGACCCCTTCTCCGACACGGAAATCGAATTTTCCTCCCTTTAAGCCGGAACCATGAAAACCTCTATTCAACAACGAACCGGTTTCACCCTCCTGGAGATCACCGTATCCATTGCTTTGTTTGGCCTGACTATGGTCGTCATTACACAGGCTTTTGTGAACACTTTGATCAGCCTCGATTCGATTGAGAGCGAATCCGATGTGCAGTCCGATATCAGGTTTGTCCGCACCATCGCCCTGGAGGAATCGGACCGCGATGAATTTGAAAACGGCGGCAATGTGGAGACCCTCTCTTCCGGCACCGCTACCTGGCAAGCCACGGTGGAAGAAACCAGGGTGAGCGATTTATTCAATGTCCAACTGACCATCGAACTAACCCCGCCAAGTGAAAATTCATCGCAGGTATTCAGCCAAAACCTGATGATTCTCCGCCCCACCTGGTCGGACCCGGTCGAGCGCAGCGAATTGATTGCGGAAGCCCGCGAACGCCTCCTGGAAAGACGCCAGCACAACCAATATCGTTGAAACGATGACAGGTCCAAAAAAACATTCCGGTTTTACCTTGATCGAAGTCCTGCTCGCGCTGGCCATCGGTGGAACTCTCATGACGGCGATCATGGTGCATGTTTTTTCCCTCTCCAACATCTGGATGAACAGCACCGGGGGCGATTTCTTTAAACAGCACGTGGACGGGGTAACCCTTTTCCTGAGAAACGCCCTGTCCCTTTCTGAAGGTCTCAACGAGGAAGAAAAAGCGGCCCCCGTAAATTGGGACCGCCCCCCCGGTTATAGCGATCTGGATGAGCCGCTGCTTACTTTCCGCCTCAAAGAATCCCCTGCCCTCTATGTATGGGACGGGCTGCCCAGGCCCGCCGTCACCAGCCATATTTATTTTCGGGAGCGCGACGGGCTTTCATTATTGTGGTATTCCCGGCTGGACGAAGTGGAAGACCTCAATGATGTCCACCGAACTCATGTTTCTCCCTACATCACCGAAATGACCTACTGTTATTACGACCGGGAAACGGACAATTGGGACCTATATGACAAACCGGAAAAAGACCGGGAGGGGCAATACCTTCTACCGGACTTTATCAAGCTGAAATTTGAATACGAAGGTGAAGTCAAAGAGATTCCCTTCTATTTACCACCGAGGAGCCAGGATGTACCCATTTTCTAAAAACAGCAAACGCCCCAGACGAAGGGGTGGGAGCATTTTGATCGCCGTGCTGGCCCTTACAGCCCTGGTTTCCTTCATCCTGCTCGAATTCATGGAAGAGGCCACCGCCAAAATAAAATATTACGGCCTTTTCTACAATCGCGACGATCTGCGGATCGAAGCCTACTCGGTCATGGAAACCGCCCTCGCTGTGGTTGATGAAATCCGGGAAATCGACAGTGCCCTGCACTCACCCGCCCAGGGCTGGGGCAACCCCCTGCAATACGCCGAAATTCAGTTCGACCCGAGCCTTGATATCGATATCCGGATTTCGGACGAAACGGCAAAATTCTCCATGGAGCAAGCACAGGCCGACTCACTCCTCCTCAATATGATTTTCGAGGAAATGGGCATCACGCTGGCCGAAGCCGAAACCCTCACCGACTCACTCCTCGATTGGGTCGATGAAGACGACCTGGAGCGCCTCAACGGAGCCGAAAGCGATTATTATGAAAACGGCGAAAACGGATACCGGCCACCCAACGAAGCCCTCCAAAGCTGGGAGGAACTGCGCCTCATCAAGGGATTCGATGTCTTGTTTTTTGATGAAACGGGCCGCCCCACGGAATATTTCACCCAATTCAAAAACGCGGTCTCGCTCGATCACGACAGCCCGGTCAACCTTAATTCAGCGAGCAGTTTCGTTCTTACTGTATTGGCCCGGCTGGCCGGTTTCGATAAAATAGCGCTCTACGACTACATCAATGGTTCGGACGGTGAACGGGGCACGGCGGACGACCAGATGATCAACTCCCGCGAACACCCGTTCTTCCCCGCCAATATCACCTCCAGCGGCAATATCGCCGACCTGCAAACGAAGGTCCTCAAGGTCGAAGTGGACGTGCATCGCGGAGAATCCAGTTTTCTGCTCACATCCATCGTCTCCTGGACCGGCGCCAATCCCAGCGCCGGCACCAGCCAAATGTATGTGGAAACCGTCTATTCCGCCGACGGAAAAATTATCGGAGGCCGTCCCAAACGCGGCGGGACTAAAGCAAAGGGCAATGCCGGAGAGGAACTGGGCTACCCCTTTCGAGTCAAACGTATGACTGAGAACTTTAAAATATGATCGACAGGACGACCCTTGAAATAGTATTAGTAATTCAATATTAATGATTAAGGCACTCTCCAGTTTTGAGGAGAAAATAAAGAGTAAAATCCCGCAGCGCACCCTTCTGTTGCTGCCGGGAGAGTATTTCTTTACCCAAATGGTCGAATTACCGGAGGCCATTGAGGGCAAGGATATCGAGCCATTTGCCGAATTCTCCCTCGAAGGTATTTCACCCTTCCCTCTGGAACACCTATACTGGGGCTTCCTCCATGATGAAGGTTCTCCCCATATTCTGATTTATGCCGCTTACCGGGAACGGGTGCGCAAAAGCGGCTTTGAAGACCTGGAAGCCCATGATCATGTCTTTCCTGACTTCGTGGCGGGGCTGCCGGAGGCGCACGGCCAACCGGGGATTTCCTTTTTAAACCACCAGACCAGCTTGAGCGCGCTTTCATTCAGATCCGGCTGCCGGGTTCCCGTCGATACCCGTTCCATGCCCCTGCCGGAGTCGGAAATGGAAGACGAGGAATTATTGAAACAGCGGGAAACTTTCCTAAAATCCCTCGATCACTCTGGTTTCCAGGTTTCCGATGATGTCAACGCCATTACCATTGCTCACGGGAAAGCGGGGGGTAAACCCGAGCTGTTTTACCGGACCGTGAACGGATCGGACGCGGCCATGGAATGGAAGCGTGACGATTCCTTTCCCGGCCTGTCGGAAACAGCCTGCTGGGAAGCCGATGTCCGGGATAAGATTTTCGTGCAGAGGGAACGCAAAGCTCTGGCCATCTCCCAAAAAGTCTGGTTTGCCGCTATGGGGGCGGGAATCGCCGCGGGATTGCTCCTCCTCTTCCAATTGGGAATCCTGGGCGGTGGAATTTGGATAAAGAACCGCGAGAACACCATCGCCGAACAAGCGCCTGAATTTGCCTATGTGGAAGAGCGGCTTAACCTGCTGGAAAAAATCGACCAATACGTCCAGCAAGAACTGAGGCCTTTTGAAATGCTCAGCCTGCTCAATGTGGGGCGGCCCAAAATCGTCCACTTTACGGAAGCGGCGACGGATGCCTACAACCAGTTGGTGGTCGAAGGCGTTGGCAATAATGTGGAAGCCGTCAACAGCTACACCCAATCCCTGCGCAATTCTCCACGCATTTCTTCCGTTGAAACAAGGGTGCGTTCGAGCGGCGGAAAGGCCCCCTTCACTTTGCAGATCACGTTCAACGATGAAGCGCAGGAAACCGAGACTAGCCCCAGCCAGGTGGTGGCGGAGGTGGAGAGCGACAAATAACCGATTTTAATCCTAATTCCATTTAAATAAAACTCCTCGCAATGTTAAAAAATCTATTCCAGGCCATGTCGCTTCGCGAGCGTTTCCTGCTCACGGTCTTTATATGGGTTTGCCTGCTGGTCTGGGGAGGGTCCGTCATGGGATCTATGAAAACCTTTCGCAGCGAATTCTCCCGGACCAAGAGTGAATTGAAAACACAGAAAAACCTCATTGGCGAACGGGAGACTATTGAAGTTCGCCTGCAGGACCAGTTGCAGCGCCTGGATCCGCAAAAAACCTACACAAGCTCTCAACTGGTGGGTAAACTGGACTCGTTCGCGCGCAACGCCAATTTGAGATTTGACACCAACTCCCCCAACACCAAACCGGGGGACATCTTCAACATTCACACGGTCCGCATCCAGGTCCGACAGGCCGGTATCGGAGACCTCATCGAATTTGACAATCAGATTAAAAAAGAATCGCCCTATCTGGGACTGGAAAGGGTGAAACTAACCTCGAACAAATCGGATCCTCGTCTTCTCAACGGCCAATACGTCATATCCTCCTTTGAGCTAAAAGAGAACGCGCTTTAAAGATACCTCGTCGCACCACCGACCGGATTATGAATATTCGCATTCGCATCAAATCATTCATGCCTAAATGTTTCAGGGCCATTGCCATTTTGAGAATGGTCTTGACGGCAACGGTTTTAACTACGGCCTTATCGGCCCAGCAAACCAAGGTCCCCAACCCCGACGAGACAGTGGGCGTCATCCGCATGAGCGACCTGGGAGCCAACGAAGTCCTCGACATGATGGAGCGGTTCACGGGTAAACCCATCCTCAGACAACAAAGCCTGCCGACCGTTAAGATTAATTTTTCCAGCCAAGGACCCATGACCAAAGCCGAGGCCGTTCTGGCCCTGGAGAGTTTGCTCAGCCTCAACGGCATCGCCATAACCGACGTGGGGGAAACGTTTCTTAAGGCGGTGCCCTCGGCCTCCATCGGCACACAGGTTCCCCCCATGATCGATCAGACCACCCTGGACGCCACCCCCAGCCAAAAGATCTATGCCAAGTTTTTCCGTCTCAATTACTTACAGGTGGCCGAAGCTCTCCCCCTCATCCAGCCCATGCTCACCCAGGGGGCGCCGGTGGCATTTGAGAAAAGCAACTCCCTCATGATCGTCGATGCACTCATCAATCTGCAAAGGGTCGAGAATGTACTCTCTAAAATCGACATCCCGGCGCCATTGGACACAGCCATCTACTTTTTCACCATGAAGCACGTGACCGCCTCGGAGATCGTCACCCGCCTACAAACTATGCAAACGGGGAGCCTCAAGCGGTATCTTGAAAACAACACCACTTTCGATGCTGACGACCGCACCAACCAGTTGATTGTCGTCACCCACCCCAGCAACGAATCGATCATCACCGACATGATTGAAAAACTGGATGTCGATGTCGCCCCATTGACTCTGACCGAAGTCTATCGACTCAAACATGCCGACGCCACGGAGGTAGTCAGCCTGGTTGAGCAAGTCATCACGGGCCAGCAGCAGGCCCGCGAAAGCCAGGCCGGCACGCCTCAAACCACCCGGCGTCAACCCGGTCAGCCGACCCCACCGGCAACGACCAACGCTGCCGCCCAGGCTGCCGGAGATGAAAACCTCCAGTTCAGCGAATACATGCGCATCGTGGCCGACCCACGGGGCAACGCCATCGTTGCCTACGGAACCCACAAAGACCTAGGTTCGTTAAAGGAATTGGTGGACAAAATTGACGTATTGCTGGCCCAGGTACGCATCGAAGTGGTCATCGCTCAAGTCACCCTGTCGAAAGACCAGGTTCGCGGCATCGATTCCTTTAATTTTGATTATAACATAATCACAGCCCCAAACACTGGTACTGGCACGGGTACGGGTGAGACCACCACTACTCCCGGCAATTCCGACCAGTTAGATTTCTCAATCAGTCCAGGCACATCATCCATAGGATCCAGTTCTATTTTCAATTTCAGCGGCTCGTTAAATCCATTATCCATCACGGCCGTAATCAATAAAGCCCGACAAAACAACTTTGTCAAAGTGCTCTCCGCTCCAACCATACTGACAACCCACAATCAGGAAGCCACCATCAACGTTGGAGAGGCCCGCCCGGTTATCACAAGTTCCCAATCGGACTTAAGCGGCGGTAGTTTTGCCCGCAGCACGGTGCAATTTCGAGACATCGGGATCGAATTGAAAGTAAAACCGCTCATCGGCTCCAATGGTGTTGTCCAAATGGAAATCGAACAAAAGGTGGAAAGCGTTGTTAGGGACATAGCTGTTGATGGCAATCTACAACCCATCATCGGCACCCGCAACGCAACCTCATTTATCAGCGTCAA
>JAJFLT010000360.1 GCA_021772555.1 Opitutales bacterium
TTTTCCAGGTCGTCCAGTTTGTCAATTTCCAGCGAAGAGCTCTCTTCCATTTCCGGCAATTTGCCCAAGGCAGTGAGACAGGAGGACAGTATTTCCCGCTTTTGAGACTTTTTGGCCCATCCCGGGAAAGGAAATTTTTCCAGGTTACGGGCGAGTCTCACCCTTGTGCTGATAACAATAGGGGAATCACTTTCAACGCCTTTCGACAAAGCACCCGGATTCTCCAGTATTTGTTTAATATTCATTTTTCTACGGTATCCGCGGCAATTTGGGGAGGTTTTTTAAGGTTCTTAATTTTATCGCGGCAAACAGCGGCTTCTTCATAGCGCTCTTCCTTGACGGCAATACGCAATTCCTCGTCCAACTCTCTCAATCGTTTGTTGAGTTTCAGGTTGTCGAACGAGCGATGGGGGATTTTCCCCCGATGGGAATTACTTTTGTGCATATTGCCCAACATGGGATCTATCAAAGGTTTAAGGTAATCATAACAGTCTGGGCAACCGAGCCGGCCATGGCGCTTGAATTCATTCGAGGAGAGGCCGCAGCGTTTACAAACCAGTTTTTCCGTAACGGAAATTGCTTCCAGTTTTTGGCTGGAAGAGGGAGAAAAAAGGTCCTCCAGGGAAAAAACATCCGGGTCTGTCATTCCTTTAGATTGCGCACATTCCTCACAAAGATGCACTTTGTGTATTTTATTGTTGGCAATCTGCGTCAGGTGAACGGTAGCCGCCTGATCGCATACCTGGCATTGAATGGGCTCTCCCATGATAAATTTATGATTTGTGGGCGGCCGTTATCATCCGGTCCCGTTTATGCTAACCCGCCAATTTTCAATAATTCTCCTTTCCTTACTTTTTATACGACTATAAGCAAAATTTGGGCCAATAAAATTCATCGGGTGGCATGGCGGATTGTAAAGACGCTTCTACATCGGCATTAGACACTGTTCCCTAAAGAAATGTGCCATCGCGAGAAACTAAATTTCTGTAGGTTTCCATAAAACCGACTACTATAGGTCCGGGTGTGCCATTTCCAATTTTACGCCCATCAATTTCGGTCACCGGCACCACTTCGGCCGCCGTACCGGTGAGGAAACATTCTTCCGCCACCCAGAGGTCAAAGCGAGTCAAATTGGTTTCCACGACCTCAATATCGCTCTCGCGGGCCATGTCCAATACGATTTGCCTAGTGATGCCTAAAAGCGCTCCGGCATACGCTGGCGGGGTGTAGATGGTACCTTTCTGCACAATGAAAAGGTTATCAGCGGTGCATTCGCTGACAAAACCCTGGTCGTTCATCATGACGGCTTCCATATAGCCTGCATTGACCGCCTCGATCTTGGCCAGAATATTGTTGAGGTAATTGAGGGACTTGATGGTCGAGGGCAAGGAACCCGGACCGTTGCGCCGCGTCGGAACGGTGATTGTCTTCAATCCATCGGTGTAAAACTCTTTCGGGTAGAGCTGTATTTCCTGGGCCATCACAATCAACTGGGGGTTGCTGCAATTATAGGGGTTGAGTCCCAGCGTCCCGCGACCCCGAGTCACCACGAGCCGGATATACCCATCCGTAATACCATTGGTGCGACAGGTTTCGCAAACCGCATCGGAAATTTCAGCGCGACTCCAGGGCAGTTCCAGCAAGATGGCCTTGGCTGAATACTCCAATCGCTCGAGATGCGCATCCAGTTTGAAAACACATTTGTTATATACACGAATGCCCTCGAAAATGCCGTCTCCATAAAGGAGGCCATGGTCGAAAACGGATACCCGCGCTTCTTCCTCATCTACTATCTTGCCATTTAGAAAAACTTTCATCGCGTAACTATCAAATTTATAAGACTAAAGGGAAATTGTGATAGAAATTCATCGTTTGTCTAGTGAGAATAAAAAGTATTGCCATAGCAAGTTTTCAAGAACCAATAATTATGTCCACTAACTACCTCTTTGCTTAAAAATATTCCATTCATCCAATTCCAGATATGCAAAAAACTAAAGTCGGTCTGATCGGTTGCGGAAAAATTAGCTCCAACTATCTCGAATGTATTAAAAATTTCGATCACCTGGAAATCGCAGCCTGTGCTGATATTCATCTTGAGGCAGCCAACCAAACAGCATCGGAATATGATATTCCCAAGTCCTCTTTCGTCGCTGAACTCTTGGACGATCCGGCCATTGAAATCGTCCTCAACCTCACTATTCCGGCCGCCCATGTCGAGGTTGGCAAAAAAGCGCTTATGAAGGGGAAGCATGTCTATTGCGAAAAGCCATTGGCCCTAAACCGTAACGAGGGCCTGGAACTGCTCGCATTGGCTGATGAAAAGGGGCTCCGCATCGGTTCTGCCCCGGATACTTTTCTGGGTAGTGGGCTGCAAACCTGCCGAAGATTAATCGATGACGGCGCCATCGGCAGACCGCATGCCGCCACCGCCTTCATGGCTTCGGCAGGACCGGAAAGCTGGCACCCCAACCCCTTCTTTTATTTTCAAAAAGGCGGCGGCCCACTATTCGACATGGGACCCTATTATTTTACCGCTCTGGCCTTTCTCTTGGGACCGGTCGAACGGGTAACCGCGATTTCACAAATTTCAATGCCCGAAAGAGTAGCCACTTGCGAAGAACACTACGGTGCGAGCATAAAAGTGGAGACGCCCACCCATTACAGCGGTCTCGTAGAATTCGAATGCGGCGCTCTCGCCACCTCAATGTTCACATTCGATGCCAAGGGCAAATCCATCCATCCGTATATGGAAATCTACGGGAGCAAGGGAACGCTCATTTGCCCCAATCCCAATAAATTCGACGATCCTGTTCTATTAAAAACCACGCAGGATGAAGAGTGGCGAAACATCGAACACACCCACACACACTATGCGGGCAGAGGAATCGGCCTGGCCGACATGGCTCGTGCCATAAGAGAAAACCGCCCCCATCGAGCCAACGGCCAATTGGCTTTTCACGTTCTGGACATCATGCAAGGATTCGATGAATCCAGCCAAAACCGCGAACCGAGAAAAATCGAAAGCGCCTGCCAAAAACCCGAACCACTTCCCATTGACATATCCGACCACGAATGGCTAAAACCCAAACCACCAGAAGAACCCGATACCGACAAAGATGAATAGACTTGTAAAAATCAGTTTTAAGAAAGATATTTAGTTTTTCGGTACAAAGGGGAGAAATCCCTAAGTTCTTTGAAGTTGGCACAAGCAAATGCCCTTCATTTCAAGTTTCTTTTGGCAATGTTTTTTAATGAACGCCGCCAAAAGAAAAATATATTAAACTGATTGAGGGGGGTGTTCCGGAATTCGACCCGGTGTGGTCGTGCTTGGCCGCAGGCCGGAGATGATGGTTGGCTCCGATATCAATTCCATCAAGCCATTAAACGGCGAAAACGAATACGCACTTGCCGCCTAATTGAGCGGTAACGTCTCCTTGCCCATACCTGTTAA
>JAJFLT010000037.1 GCA_021772555.1 Opitutales bacterium
AAGGCTCGCCCAGTTCAACGGAATAAAAGATGATAAGTTCATTCTACACCTAGCTGAATGCCAATTTAGGTATAACAATAGAAACAGAAATTTAATGGATGTATTAGTCAACGAATACGCCATGCTAGTCTAGAGCCTAGAAAAATTGCTCCGTCTCAATTGAAGGTTTCGAGATTGGATATTTGAAATAAACCAGGATTGAATGGACCGACTTGATTTTTGGATATCATGCCACATTTAGATCGGCCGAATATAGTCCTGTTTATCAGCGATCAACAAAGAGCTGATACCATGCCCGGCATGGCAATGGGTTCTGGCCGGGGCGCGGGTTACACTCCCCACCTTGATTGGCTGGCAAACCGAGGCACGGTTTTTCGGCGGGCATATTGCACCACCCCGATGTGTTCTCCAGCCAGGGCATCCCTGCTGTCGGGATTGTATCCGCATACTCACGGATTGATCGCCAATCATCAGGAACGGGCCATTTCCCGGGAAATTGGCCTGTCTTCGGAAGTCAAGGTTCTGGCTGATTACCTGAACCCGCTTGGTTATGCCTGTGCCTACACCGGCAAATGGCACTTAGGCACAGGCGGCCACCGCCGCGGGTTCGATGCCTTTGTGACACGCTCCGGGGACCATGATACTTCCAGGAAAGAGGAGAATGAAATTCTACAATTCACGCGTAAGTCGGGTATTGAAATCGGTGCTAAATTGCGTGGATTGGAAAGCGATCCCAACCGTTTTAACACTAAAACCAAAGTGGGTTCCTCCCTCCTTTCGCTGGCTTTTCACCCCTCCGCCCGGGACGCCCAGGCAGCGGCCGGTTTCGTGCGTTCGAGGAAGGACAAAGAGGACCCTTTTTGCCTGGTTTACTCCTGTCATGAACCGCATCCACCGTTTATTGCACCTCGCCCTTTCGATGAAATTATATCACCCGCCAAGGTCACGCTCCCGCCCAATTTAAGCGATCCGTCTGCCAATGCTCTTATGATGGCCAAGCGCTCGGCGGATTGGCAGCTAAAGTCAACCGCTGGCTTAAATGAGAAGGAACTACGGGCCATTCGGGCGGCTTATATGGGAGCGGTCGCTTACGTGGATTACTTGATGGGAATCATTCTGGAGGCGCTCATAGACACTGATCAGATTGACGAAACGCTTTTTATTTTCACCTCCGATCATGGTGAAATGCTGGGAGATCACGGGATGATTTACAAGGGATCCGCTTTTTTTGAGGAACTGATGAAAATCCCGCTCCTGGTTTGCCCGCCTACTGATGAAAACGACGCCGGAGCCGGTAGAGGTTTTTGCGATGCCCTCGTCTCCCATGTGGATCTGGTACCGACAATCCTTCAAAGGTGCGGACTGAGACAAATTCCTTATTTGCCGGGAAAGGATTTTCACTGTCTGTTGGATGGTTCAGAAGAAAATGTTAACCTTGGAATCGCTTTTCAATATTATGCTGCCAATTGGGGGGAGCAACCGGTGCCGCTTCGCGGTTGGGTGACGGAGCGCTGGAAATACGTTGAGGATGAGGATGGACCGGTGGAGCTTTACAACCTGGAGGTTGATCCTGGCGAAATGACAAACCGGGTAGGGGACTCCACTTGCGAGGACAAGCTCACCGAGTTGCGGGGTGAATTGAAGACGTGGAGGATAGAAAATGGTGATCCTTGGCCCGACTATCCGCTTCCTCCAAGCTTTGTCGATATGCCGCCCGGCGGCCCCTGGAATCAGGAATCGTTATAGATTGAAATGAATCAACCGAAATTCCACATGGCCGGATATTCCCTGTCATATGTAATTTTGGAATAATAAACGCCGCAGGCTTCGATTTCCTCCTGAGTGGCAATCCCCTTGAAATTGCCGATCGTATATTCGCGCGGCAGAATGGCCCGGGTGCGGACAAAATAAGTGGCATAGCCGAATCGTCCCCCGGTGTGTGGGAGAAGGCGGCAAAAATGCATGGTGGGCGCGTGTTTTTCGGGAATGGGGATTCCCTCTTTTATGCTGTCGAAAACAACATCCGTTTTCGTAACCGCAAAATGATCATCTGGATCGATATCAAGGACGTTCAAGGGAATCCGCCTTTGATAAATATGCTGGTAAGGTGAATTACGTTGATCGGTTGTGAAGACGCGCACAATCCCATCAGGAAAAGCATAAACCGTGCGAGGGCAATTGCTGCCGACTTCTTCCGACAAAAATAACTCAGGTTCCCAATCGAACAGATCGCCGGTGCGAAACCAGGCGATTCCATATTCTTTCCCACTCAGTCGGGTAGCGACCAACCACTCCCCTTGATATGGGATGATGGAGCCTTCCCAGACGCTCCTGTTGGGTGGCCCATTGAGCAGTGGCCCCGATTCTACCCATTCATAGAGGCCTGTCTCGGGATTCCATCGAAATTTAACCGGCAGACAGTTCTTCTCCCAATGCTGGGCATGGACCCATTCGGAGCAGTCCTCATTGTAAGCTACAGGGCCGACAAAGGAATGATTCATATGGCGCAAGTTTTCATGCGCGCAAATGGCTTCGCCCGTTTCGTAACCCTTTTGACGCAATGCTTTTACGGGTTGCAATAGTTCGATGTCGTCTTCCCGTTCATTGAGTCGAAACTGAATCCAGACGCAGCGGTGGGTCTCCACCGGGGCTGGCATCTCCTGTGAATGCCAGAGGTAGTTGGTTTCCGGATCGAGGACACGCCCGTGATTGCCCCAAGCCACCGCGAAAACACCTTCATGGGGAACTCGCCGTCCGTTCATGAGAGCACCCTTGGGCACCCCCAAGGCGATTGAATGGTTTCCCTGTTTGACAAATTTTCGGCCGTCCCCGAGAGGATCCCAATCATCGATTGATTTATGAAAGTGTCCTTCTGCCAGAACTTCACCATGAGGTTTATCCTTACGCAGTTGGTAAATTACGCTGCAATTGTCATCCACACCGCGAAATCCGCGTGTTTCATAGACGACAAACCAGCGATCCCGACTGACCTGGATAGTATTGTGCTGGGCGGGAACACGCTGATCGGCTTTGGTTTCACCGGGCAGACTGCACTGTTCGATGTAGAAACCCTGGGGTTCGATGCTTTCGATCATTTTTATTTCAATGTGGTTAGAAGGGTTTCATTGAAACTGGGAGTTGCAAAATTGGGCAACATCATTTTACCCAGTGAGAAATTTTTTCCATTTTTAAGCTTGGATCGAAGCGTGACTGGCCTATCGAGTACGGGTTTCTCCATTTATTCATTGGCCATTGCGTTGAAATTTTGAGGAGTCAAACCAGCCGGTTCTTGTTCAACTTCATTGACAGCATTGTAGAAACACTGCATTCAAAAGAATCCGTAATATGAACAACTTTAGTGAAACCACAGAATTCGCTCACCCTTCCAAATCCAGCTATTTGAGATAGGTTCTAATAAAAAAGAAACGAACCATGAGCATCAAAAGTATTGAACACTGTGGGGTCCTCATCCCTGAATGCCAACAAGATGGTGAGCGCCGGTGCGATAGAACGACAGCGGCCCATCCCAATGGCATCCAAGTGAGTGAAAAACGCTGGTTGCTGGTTTATGGCACGCGGCGATTTCGGGGTAACGACGATGACTGCAGCATCATTTACCAGCTTCGCGAGGGAAAACCGGATGGTAGGCTCATCCGCGAGGGAGTGTTGGCCAAGACGTCGGTAGACTGGCAGCCGGATTGGGGGCGGCCCGGGGTGCATTACAAGAAAGAGCATAGGCATCCGTGTGCCTTCGGCATCCCTAAGGGAGCAATCATAGATGGCCGCGAAGCGCTGCATGGCAATGTATTCGTTATTCAGTGGATTCGCGTAGGGCGCGAGTTCGATCCGGCTAAGAATTACGTGGAAGGGACACACCCGGACCCCGAGATGGTGCGCAAAAGTTATATCATCGAATGGACACAGGTCAGGTTGAACAAAGCCGAGGATGATATCGAAACTATCCGACCCGCGGGACAGTTGCGCCAGGTTGGATATGAGTCCGGCCCCATAATCTGCTCCCTCGAAGATGCGCGGTTAACGTTTTTATCCATGATTTCGGCCAGACCCTATAACAAAGAATGCACCGAGTGGGTTGAAACGGCTCATTTCGATGAGCTCAATTGGACTCATCAGGCTACCGATAGCAAATTCGCTGCACGCAAGTACCGTTTCAATGTTTTGGAAGGATGTTACGAGTGGGTTGAGACGGGGCCTTACCTCTTTGACTCAAAAGGTGTTTATGGTAGCGGTCACCTGGTGCGCCTGAAAGAGGGATGGGCCGTCGCTCGTGTTCGCAGTCAAATGCACAATCATGCGTGGATTGGGCGTGGTCTGGGCTGGATTCGTTTGGAAGATCCCTTTGCCCAGCCATTGGATACGGTGGAACCAGAACCGGTCTGCCCACCAGAGCCGGACACACGTTCAAACGCCACCTTTTACCTCTGCGCGGACGGCGTTTTGCGTTGCTTTGCCGGTGAAGGAACGAGTTCCCCCTATGGATTGGAGCGGGACCCACTGTATTGTTGGGATATCGACCCCGATGACGGATTCCGGGCCTCCAACCGCCGAGTCGTCTTTGACACTGTCAAAGCCGGTCTGCCCCTACGGCCGTTTGCACGGCCAATGCTCGACTTGTGCAAATTACTCTTCCACCAGGGCGTTACCCAGTATTTGGTTCATCGGGTCATTGTCACGGCAATGAATCACGAGCATGTGCATACACAACCTGACTTTTGGATTTTTCCACCGATCAATAAAGTGGAAAGAGAAA
>JAJFLT010000361.1 GCA_021772555.1 Opitutales bacterium
TTATGGTAAAAGATGCGTTACCGGCCTGGGCTTGAGACGTTCTTTTTACTTTCGCTATGAGCAGCCGGAGTTGATCACGAGGGAAGAAAAAACTGTGCCCGGCCTCGGAAGTGTGAATGTGTCCTGGACCTTTGCAGG
Source organism: Opitutales bacterium (assembly GCA_021772555.1). GTDB lineage: Bacteria > Verrucomicrobiota > Verrucomicrobiia > Opitutales > UBA2987 > JAJFLU01. The sequence goes on from JAJFLT010000361.1 coordinate 139, forward strand.
CAACAAGGTTGTCAGCGATTTCATTTTCCGCGTTAAAAATCGGGTGCAAATGGACCAGATGCGCTATGTTCTGGTCATCGGTGCGCCCCACTCGAACTACCGGATCGGCACCACCTACACTTTGGGTCCGGAGGGGTTGCGTTGCCAGGTGCTCAAAGATGACTTTCAGGCCAGTTGGGAAGATACCGAAGTCGTATCCAATGAACCACAGTTCAAAACATTTTACGGCAACATCCACTACTTGCAGACTTTTTCCCGCGACCATCCGCTCATTATGCGCCCCGGTCAGCAATACCGTTTAACCGTTTCCTTCGAGCCCGATATCATTTTTGCCGAAGAGTAGGCATTGGCATTGGCTGCCTCTGACTTTCTCAATGGAAAGAGATTTCGTTTAGCCGCAAATTGAGAGCCGATTCAAAATGCTTTCCAATCGCATCATACCGTGTCTCGACGTAACCGCGGGCCGGGTCGTCAAAGGAATCCGTTTTAAGCAATTGCGCGATGCCGGCGACCCCGTGGAAATCGCCGCGGCCTATGAAAAACAAGGCGCCGACGAGTTGGTTTTTCTCGATATTACGGCTTCCAGTGATGGACGTCAAATAATGCACAAGGTAGTCGAGGCGACCGCTGCCCAATGCTTCATGCCATTAACCGTGGGAGGAGGTTTGCGAAACCTGGAGGATATCCGGCAAATGCTCAACTCCGGGGCGGACAAGGTAAGCCTCAATACGGCGGCCGTAAATGACCCGGACCTCGTGCTCCGGGCGTCCCGGAAATTCGGGAACCAGTGCATTGTCGTGGCCATCGATGCGAAAAGAAACCCCGATGGAAAAAGTTGGCAGGTTTATACCCACGGGGGCCGCAATCCCACCTCTATCGACGCCGTGGAATGGGCGCAAAAACTATGTCGGCTCGGGGCTGGTGAAATCCTTCTCACCAGCATGGACCGGGATGGGACGGGGAAAGGTTACGATATCGAGCTGACGAGAAATATCAGTGAGGCGGTCGAGGTACCGGTGATCGCGTCGGGGGGGGCAGGCAATCTCGACCATCTGGCCGATGTCCTCAAAGAAGGCAAGGCGAGCGCCGTTCTGGCAGCCTCCATTTTCCATTTCGGGGAATACAAAATCGTCGAGGCTAAACAAAGCCTGGCCCAGGCCGGAATACCGGTGAGGCTGTAAAACGAACTCTACGGTTTTCCAATCTTGAGGGGTTCTCAGCTCTCCTCTTGAACCTGCAAAAACTGCAGGGCTTTGTCATAACTGCGGCGGGCCAGAAAATGGGCCAGTTGGGGATCGAGACCGTTGCGATGCTCCTGCAACCAGGAGTCAATCAACTGAATCGCTTCGACCAAACCCGTGTCCTGTTTTTTCGACAGTGAATTCAGGAGGTTATGCAGTCGATCCAATGGCGGTGTTTTCGAGGGCACGATAAAAAAAGGCGATGTATCAGGCGTGAAAGATTTTACCCTGCATTGATCGCTGATCTAATGCAATAATTTTGATGAATAACAGTTAAATATTCGAGCAATTGAAAATTGCTTATTCTTGAAAATAAAATAGCAAACGATCATGGATAAGTAAAGCAAAATCATCGCGCCCATCCCCCGTTAAATCACCGACCACGATTTCGCGCGGTTCCAAATTGGCACCCCGCCTTCCCTGATAGTGCGGGTTGCTGTCGAATACGGTAAAATGGAGAGCGCTGGTCCAATTATTTTCCTCCTCTTCCCGCAAGATTTCCAGCAGGTGATTTTTCCCGTCGAGGGCTATGATCTCGGGCTTGCCATCACCATCGAGATCCCCGATATCCAAGCCGGTGTAACGGATATCCTTGAGGTCGGTTTCGTAGGTCGCTATGGTGTCCATCCCCCATCCGGCCGCATCCATGGGAATCGACCAAAAACGGTCACTTCCAAAGATTAGTACGTGCTCGCGACCAATCCGGCCAAGTTTGCGGACCTGGGCGAAAAGAAGGTCGATATTGCCCACTTCGAAAGACTTCCCGAAGCGATAAACTCCAGCCTCATCCTGCTCCAACATCTGAATGGATTTCGTCTTTTCATCGTAAAAAAGAAGTTCGTTTACGCCGTCTTTATTCATATCAATAACCAGTGGGCCGCGCACAGCGTCTTCACTACGGCGGGCATTATACTGGTCAATGATTTCCAGTTCACCATCTTCATCAAGGCGTAAGGAGCGGGTAAAACCGTCGGACCCCAACAGGAGTTCATTGGAGCCATCGCCATCCAAATCTCCCTGGCCAATCTGGCTTAACTTCAGATTGTTGAGCAATCCTTTGCGAATGGCGGATTCCTGAGAAACTTCTATGAACAAACTCTTTTCATTTTGTAGAAAAATTCGGGCTGCCTCCCTCGGAATAAGAACGATAATGTCAGGGAGTCCATCACTGTTCAGGTCCTTCATTAGAAGGTCCTTAGGATCCCGGTTCAAACCGTCGATAAGAAATGGTTCATTTTCCAAATTTTCGGCAGCAATCCGTTGGTCGGCATTCTGATCCCGATTACCTGGATAGTCCGGTGCCGGTATAATCGACAGGCTGTACTTTTTTTTAATTTTGGACACCAGAATAATATCGTCACGGCCATCCTGATCGATATCGCCAACCGTCATGGCAATCGGTTCGCCCGAAACGGGAATGGGTTCGGGAAATTCCAAACGTCCCTTGGGTGAATAACGGGCAAGACCGAGAATACCTTCCTTGGCGCTTAATACGGCCAGCGCCGCCCTGCCCTCTCCGGCAAAGTCTCCGGCTAAAACCGATGTCAGGCTCGCGAGGGAGGGAAATGCAATCGGTTCGGAAAATATTCCATCTTCCCTTTGTAAAAAAAGATGCACTCGAGCGCCGCGCGAATCTCCCAAAACCAGGTCGGCCAATCCGTCTCCGTTAAAATCGCCCATGGTATAGAGACTCGCATTATCAATGCTGGCCCCGGTGGAATATGTTTTCGGTTGCAAGGCCTCGATATGCCCCCGCTCCGGAGGTGATGATTGTAATGTGGCCAACTCCACATGCCTGGTTTTCGATTGAATGTAGGCAAATCCGGCCCGATCCTCCAGTTCCAGAGGCCAGGCCCGAATGCTGGAAGTGGCGGATTCAATTGGGATGGCGATTTCCGGGCCGAATCCTCCGCCCTCGTTTTGCAGGCGCAATCGCAGGGAGCGTTTGGATTGCGCCAAGGCGTAAAACAAATCCACCAGTCCATCCCGGTTGAGATCGACTAGCTGCAATCCAAAATTGTTTTCATCGGACACCCGGTAAGATTTCGGTTCCTCCAGTTCTCCGGTCTCAGTCTGGTAAAAAATAAGCAGTTCTTCTTTAGCCAGAACAATAAGATCGCCTCTATTGTCGCCGTTGAGGTCGGCGATTTCCAGGGTTGATATCCATTGCTCCGGTTCAAATTCCTCGAAAGTCCATGTATTGCTCCACTCTCCCTCATTTTCCTGATAACGAACGGTCAGGGGAATCTTGTTGCCGGTGCTGGCAAAATCAATGCGCCCATCGTTGTTCAGGTCTCCCGCAGCCAAAGCGTAAAGATAGTCCCCGCTGACAATGGTTTCACGGCGGAAGCGGGCGTCCTCTAATAGGGGTTCCCAACGGTTTCTGCGGACGGATCGCTTTGACTCTTCCGCCGGGGCATGAGGATCTTTCTGCAATAAAAGTTCGATTTTGGCGCGATCATTATTAATGACAACAAAGTCCATTCGCCCATCTCCATCAACATCGCATAAAGTGAGGGCCCGTGTATTCCAGTCGAGTTTGGCCGCCTCGGGCCCGGACAAATTTATTTGCCGAGGACTTTCCGCCACGGCGGGTAAGCCCTGAGATAAAAGTAGGGAAGCTACCCCCATGAGCGAACGGAGCAGGCGGTTCTGATTGCGATCATTCACTTCTTTTACGAATCAGGGCTTTGGAAAAAAGCCCCTCTTCCTCAAAATAGGATTTGGCCACAATAAAATAAGGAAAATCCTGTTTACCCGGTAATTTTGATGGCAGGCAGTACTCGAAATAGTCGGAATCTTCATTTTCCAAACTCTGCTGGGCTTTGGCCATGGTTACAAACATCGTATTGATAAGGGCGCTGAAATCGTGGTAGTTGATTGCCATTTCGCCGGAAGGCAGATCCTGCAAAGCCTCTTTTAGGTCCTCTTCATCCCAAAGGGATTCCTCGGAATTGTCCAAACGGGCCAAGGTAGCCTCGATCAGAGAAACAGTCTGGACGCCTAACAGAAAATATCGATCGGTAAGGGCATAGGAAAAAGACTGGGTAGCGGGCGACTGACCACCGGGATCGCCACTAGAATTGAGAGTAAAAATAGTGCTCCCCAAATATTCTCTTTCGGCAAACGAAATGAAGGCTTCTCCGAATAATGTTTTCAAGGATTCGAGAGCCAATTCAAATCCCTGCCGGTCTTTTAACGAGAATATGAATACCGTGCCGGCATCTTCCAATCCCAAGGGTGAAGTTTCGGTATTGCCGGGCCCGAAATCACTGAAACTGGTAATCTGATCTTCAAAATTATTAAAAAAAGAGGCCTTAAAATCGACGCCCGATCCGGTTTTCAACTGATCCAGCAAAGTCTCGTAATACTGATACCCAAAAGGGCTTATGGATGCGATCAAAACTTCCAGGTTCTTCCAGAATTCACTCAAGCTAAAAAGGGTAACCTGGGCCGACAAAACTTCTTTGGATATGTAATCGGGTTTTGCAACCTCTCCCTTTCCATAGGTCAGCAAACTGGCGATGCCCCGTCTTTCAGAAAGAAGAAGTCCGGAGTAAATAACCGGATCCTGATTATTCGTGTCCACGGTGACATATATTCCCTCCATTGCCTCCGGAGCCAGAGCCTCCCACAGGCTTTCCGTTGTAACGCCCATCATATTCGGCTGTGCCGGTTGTGATTCGGCCATTATTGCGACTTTCACCAAATCGAAGAAGCTGCGTAGATTCATATAAACGAACAGTTCCGACTCTTCGCCGTCCTCCATCATGCGGGCATAAGTTGAAGTCGTCATTATTGAATCGTCCGCAGTATCGCCATCCAGAAGCGATATGGTATCGCGTATTCGCCGGAGAGAAGTGGAAACCATCAAAATATTGTCGTAGACCGCCCAGACTCCCTGTTCTTTTTCAAGTTGGTCATCTTCTTCGTCTTCATCATCGTCTTTTTCTTCCAGCATCCAGAGCTTCGCCCCTAAAAACTCGTCCTCCTGGACCTTGGCTTTGATATCCTCGGATTCCTGGGCGGATTCAAAGGAATGACGAATGAGTTTATCGATAATCTCTATATCTCCTTCAAACTCCACCAGGCCGATAAAGTTGCCGGAAACGTCGTCGTTTTTCAGGTTTTTAAATTCGAAATCCGTCATGGCAATAACCATTTGCCCGGGAAACATTTCCTTAAACTGCTCGTCTTCGAGTCCCAACTCTTCCTTCAGATTTTTGTAAACGACGGCCTCCTCCATCTGTTGGAGAAGCGGTTCGAAAAAATCCTGGACTTCGCCCTGCTTCCAAAGAGCCAACACGGGGTTTTCTTCCATATCTTCAAGAACCCGGTCAAGATTCGAAACTTTGACCAAAAACATGGTGTCGGCAGGCAGTCCCTCCTCCAAAGGTCTGTCCGCAGCAAACCCAACCCAAAAGCCGCCCAGATTGACGGCCATAAGCAGTAATATTTTTTTTAAAAGTGATTTCATGAATCAATTGATTCTTATGGGGTGGAATCGCTATCGGGAATAATGTTCGGTGGTTTGTTATAACGAAAGCCTGAATTTGGATTGAGGGGATCGAACGAAAATGCGTCCCGGTTTTTCAAAAATGTTTTTAATACGGTTGAAGGTATGGCAAAGGCGAGACCCTCCGCGCCCAAGGCGTTAACTTTCATATTGGTTACCCCAACCACTTCGCCCCGGCGGTTGAATAATGGGCCTCCGGAATTTCCCGGATTAATCTGGGCTGTCGTTTGAATGAAGAGCCGTCCAGCGATCAATCGGTCTTTCAAACTCACGATGCCTTGGGAAACTGTTCGCTCCAGGCCCAGGGGATTACCGATTGCGAATACGGTCTGCCCGGCCCTGAGCGCATCGGAATACCCCAAAGGAACGGTTGGGAAGGTGCGATCCTCCTCATCTTCGATTTTCAAGAGTGCCAAATCCAATTCCGCGCTACTGGCCACAATGCGAACATTCTCGAAGGTTTTTTTAAGCAAACCATTATGGGTTTTTTCATAAAGAGTGATCGTTAATTCATGTTCGCCCGCGATTACGTGGTCGTTGGTGACCACATAGCCTGCAGGATGGATGATAAAACCGGAACCCAGTCCGGTCGGCGTACGGATCAAGACGACGGCCTCTCCACTGGCTTCGACCTGTACTTTGACCGATTCTACCTGCGGGTTTTTTTCGATGCGGTAAAGGCCTTCGCCAAATTCCTCCTCCGCATTGGTCTCGTCTTCGAGGCGCATTCGCGCAATCGAATCTCGCGGTATGGAGATAACCGAGAAACCGAGGTCAACCACGATCCGGTCCGGTTTTTCCTGAATGACTTCCGCTTTAATTTCTCCGCCCTGCACCAGCTCAATAACGGTCTCAGCCGGACATTCCAGCATGAAAATCGATAGTGAAACTAGAATGGAGAATAGCTTTTTCATTATAGGGCCAAACTCTTGCATAAAATAATAAATCCTTTTGGCCACCGAAAAATTCCTTCGCCAAAGAGATTCGGCTGCCGGTTGGGCTTATTGACGGCCATAATAATCGAGAAGTCCTTCGATAACACCGTCGGCGTACTCCTTTACCAAGCTCCGGCGCCTGACTCCGGCCACTTCCCTCCACCCTTCATAATCACCGGCCCGCACGCGTTGAGCGACCTCCCGGTTGTTGAGAACATAAGGCTCAAGATAAATTACCGGACACTGGTAAAGACGGTTAGCTAACAGATTGCGAGCCCACAAATAAGGGCTGACGCCAACCTTGGCCGCATTGGGCGTATGGTAAATGAAAGGCGGCAATCCATTGGCCGCGGCCATGGTCGGGATCAAGGCCTCCCCCACCGCAATTTCCGCCTGGGCCGTGCCGGAAAGGAGTTTTACCAGCATTTCAAAACGCACGTCGTCATAGGATAATTCCTCCCTGCTGTAGGCGCCATTGACCAAAATGTGAAAGTGATTTTCGCGGGAATAGTTGCTCTTTTCCCCATTAATCCAGGAAGAGGCGTTGAAATGAAGCGCCAGAACGAGGTCTGGTTGGAACTGCTGGTTGATTCTATCCGCACGGGCCCGGATTTCACTGACACGGTAAAAAAGCAATTCGCTCAGGCTCCTGATTTTCCGCGGTTGCAATTGTATATTGGTATTGCCCCGGCCCTCTTTATTCCCGGTTAACTTCTTATAGGCTGCCGGCATCAAGCTTTCAACAGTCTCTTTGGTGGCAGGAACCGCCTCGCTGCGAGTCAACCACACTTTCGCCCCCATTGAGACAAGCCTTTGCTCAAGATGCAGAGCCACTTTAAGGGTCATGTCACCTTCCTGGATGGGAGCGCCGCCTTCGTAATAGAAAGACCTTTGTTCCATGGACCCATAGGGACCACCAATATGACCGGGATCGAGGGCGATGCGCAAACCGGCCAGAGGTTTCCCATTTTCTCCCGGCGGCAGGGCCTCAAGCAGTCTCCAATAGCGCGGAGGCGTCAAGGTTGATTGTGAGGAAGAGGCAAATTTTAAAATAAAACCCTCTCCTTCCCGCTCCGCTTTTAGACGAATCCGCGCCTGATGATTTTCCACGCGAATCCATGGCGAATAGGAGTTGCCGGGAGCATAAATCTCGTCCAGCAGCTTCAAAAACTGTTCCGCGGTTATAGTATTTTGGAATTGCTCAAGCTGCGTCCAGGGGGGCGGCTGACCCAGAGAAGTCAGCTTGGCCTGCAGCCAGGCGGGCAATACCAGTCCGGCAAATAATAGTGCGCCTATGGCCGGAAACTTCCAACCGGATCTCGATTGGGCCAAAACAGGACTATGCCTCTGCCACCAACCCATCATTCGAAGCGGAAGCGCCAACTCCAATTCTTACCGCACCGTGATGCGGATCTTTTTTGATACCACCGGCGGATCGTGGGGTATGTGGAGGTGGTTGCCCAAGAGCAATTGCAAGGTGTGCGGTCCCGGAGCCAACTCGATAGTCGTTTCTGTTTGCCCTCCCCCGAAATGGACATGCCGATCATCGGCCGGAATGGGTAATGTGAGGTCTGGCAAACCATCCGGATCAATGAGCAAATGATGATGCCCGGTACCCGGTTTTTCCACCCCGGCGGGCGCAACGCCCATGCCTTTCAATCCGAAGCGCACCGTCAACGGGCTCGTCACAATCTGTCCCTCCGTCGGTGTAACGATGTAAACGCCGTCCACCTCCGGATAATCCGGTGCTGTTTGATGGGCAGGTTTTTGAGAACAAGCGGAAAAGACCAGCAAGGTTAGCGATATCGAAATAATTGGGGTGAGGAGTTTGCTTTTCATGATCGTTAAATGGTTCGACTCAAGTTGGTGGAGTCTCTACAATATTAGGTTCGTGGAAAAATTTGCAGCATATTACATCCGGTCAGACACGCCCACAGCAAGTTTATTCCATACGGAGAATGGAAAATGAGCGCTGCGGCTGCCGGTTCGCATTAGACAAATCATAAAACAATGAATTCATATCGCCACTTAAAAATGTATAAAACCTTGCTCACATTTTGCATTACCGTCGGGGCTCTTTTTGCATTTAGCAACGCACCGGAATCGTTCGCCGCAATGAGCGATCAAAAGACATGGATCCATGAGGGGTTTGCTGATTTTTCCCAGGGGAAGTTCGATAACGCGGGTAACAATCTCTATGTCAACGCGAATGGCGTCATTGAGATTATCAATCATTTCGATGTCAACAACGACGGGTATGTGGACATTGTATTGGCCAATTCGCACGACCAGAACGAGCGCGGCCCGACATGGGTTTATACCGTCGATCAGAATT
>JAJFLT010000362.1 GCA_021772555.1 Opitutales bacterium
ATGAGATCGTCTTGACCTGGAAAATGAGGAGCGGACTTGAGGAGGCCAACTGCATCCGGGTGTTCTACCTTATTCAAGACCAAATCCACGCACATCGGGACTATTTTCTGCAAACCTTCGGCGTCGTGCCCGAATTCAAGGCAGGAGTCCACACAGGAGAGGCTATCATTGCTCAGATCGGGGAACTCAAGCGCGAAATCGTCTACAATGGGGACGTCCTCAACACAACTGCAAGAATCCAGTCACTCTGCAACCAGCACGGTCAAACACTCATAGTATCAGCGGAACTTCTGGAGAGTCTGTCACTAGGGTCTGAATACACTGTAATCGAGCTTGGGCCCGTGCCGCTTCGCGGAAAAGTAGGGGCGTTGGAACTCTGCGCTGTTAACCGTAACGAACCCTGATTACGGAGTGCCTTAGACAAATTCCGGGATCCGTTGCGAGATATTACGATATTGGAATGGCCGTGTTTTCGGCGGTCAGATCACCCGCTAATGCCTCACAAATGAGACAACAAGATCGGATCAAAGAATCCACCTTGTAATACTAAATTGTATAATTTCAGGATGGATATTATTATGGTTTAAACGTTCATTAAATTAGATAAAATAAACTTTGTTAACGATAGATTTTAAGTCCGCAGCGTCTACCATTCCGCCACCCGGGCATTTTGTCGTTTTGCAATAAGTTAAGTGATAATTACGCTTGACTATTAAAATTCAAAAATAGCCATAAATGTGCAAAAAATACAGAAAATATAGGGAATTCGTAGAGAGTAAATCAGATTGATTTCTGATAACCTTGGAAGAAATTTAAGAGTTAATAGCGCAATTCCAAGTCAATTTCTCCAGGCAATCATTCCTTGGGCTGTTGATCAATATTGAGACTGGAAAGCATTTCATGATTTTGGTGGGATAGGGGATTGATCCGCACCGGTGACCCGGGTTTTTCGAGGTTGCCGCTATCGTCCACCGCGCGGCTGACAATCTCGAGGATGCCTTTAGCGGACTCGATTTCGGCTGTGTAGGACCAGATTTCGGTGCCGCTGGCGGGATGCCAGCGCGACCCGCCGTCAAGCGAGACTTCCACCGCACCGATTCTTCCTCCCCCGGCATCGCTGGCCCGGCCGGTCACGGTGAGGAGGCCGCCGCGGTGGATGGTTTCGTCCGTCGGTGAATCAATTGTGGAAAACGGCGCCTCGAAATCGGTCGAAGGATGCGCGCGGACAAGATCCGGTTGGAGATTGGCGGGCTGGACACCCATGTCGGCAAAGAGATTGACCGTGGCTTGCTGGATATTCCGGTCGGGGCCGGCGAGGTCCACTCCCACACGTGTAACGAGAATATTGGCCCGCTCCGGCGGCATCCCGGTGGGTGAATCGTGGTGGGCGTCGAGGCCCCACGACCACTGAACGGTGCCAGCCCCGAAGACAAGAGCCCCGCTCTGGTGGCGGTAAAGGGTGAGGTGATGGGTCGCGGTACCGGTATCAAAGGCGGCACCGTGGAAGAAACCGTACCAGACGTTGTCGACGGTCGTCTCCGAGAGACGCATAAGTCCGGGAGGGCGGTGCCCGTTATCAGGATCGATATCCCACTCATGGCCGAGGATGCCCCGCATGAGGATGGCGCGCTCACCGGGCCGCAGTTTGGCCACATCTGTATTCCGCCAGAATCGCAGATGGGAGTATTCGGCGGGAACGATCAGGGGATCGATGCGCCATGCATTAACTGCAAACATCGTTCCGGTAAGGGCGTTCTCCGGCCATGGACCCTCCGGATTGAATGGACGGGCGTCGCGAAAGGTTCCGGTCCAGGTGTTTTCGAGGGGATCGATCTTACGATGCTCCTGCGTTTCCTTGTAGGTCACGAGGGTGCGGTGGGATTGCGCGGTGCCGTCGATACTGTCCTCCCAGCGAACCTTCTGATATATTTCGTTGCCGCTGAAAAAGGCAAGATGGACACCGGCGTCGCGGGCGGCCTCGACATTTCTGCGCTGTTGACCGGTCCAGTATTCGTCGTGGCCGACTGAGAGGTAGGCCTTATGTTCGAGCAGTTCCCTGCCGAAGCGGTGGGTGTCGACACCAGAGAAATAGCTGACGTCATAGCCATTCGCTTCCAGCCAGCGAACCATGGGGTATTCCGCATTGAAGACGATGTCGACGGCATGGTGCTCGCGGTTATGGAAGGGGCGGTTGTAGCTCACCTTGTAGGCGCGCGGACCGCTCCCGCCCAGCCAGTAATTCGGTTTTTCCGGATCCTTGCTGCCGTAGAGATTGTGCCCTCCGTAACGGTTGTAAGATTGCCAGGTGACGTCGGAAGTCTGGAAGAGAAGGTCGGATGCGCCATTATCGTCGCGCACCACGAAATAGATATGACTGGCCCGGGGTTCGAGAAGCGCATTGGCAAGGACCGGACGGGAGCGCTCCCATTCCGGATCGTCGAGGGCTCCGGGGGGAATTGAATCTCCCTCGGGAGCGGCGGGGGGCACCTGGTCGTTTTGCCACGACTCCGGGGCTGGATCCTCCCGCACAAGACGGGCGAAATAGATTCCCGAGACAGCATCATCCGGCGATTGCCACGAGGCGGAGACCGACCAGTTGCCGCAGTCGAAGAGTCGGGTTTCGGGATCAGTCAGGCAGTCCGGTTGGACCTGTGGCAGGTCGACTGAAGGCTCGACGGTTTCGACTTTTCGGGCTCCCATTCCACCGTAGTAGCCCATCCTGTAAATATCGATCCGGTAGTCCGTGGCATCGGTCTTGATCTTGAAGTAAATGGTTTCGCCCCGGTTAATACTGATCTCGTGTCCGAAGCCCTGAATACTGGGATCGCCCTTCGCGTTGATGTCCCATTCCGAGGAGGGTGAGCCCGGGAGGCAGTTCTCGGCCACGATCCTGTTGGGAGAATCGATGCAGGTGGAATCAGCGGATAGGGAGAGCGTGGTGAGGGCGAACAGCGCGAAACTGGCGGCCATTCGAGCGCGGGTCCGACATCGTATGGTTTTGATAATCATAACAAACCTCCCTGTGAGGCGGCACGCAAACGCGTCCGCTGGGCAACGGTCCGAAGATGATTTCATGGGGAAAAGGTAGCTGAGGTGCGACGAATGTGTCAAGGCGTGCGACGAAGTCACAGGGCGGGAAGACCGCGAATTTGCGCTGAATCTTGGGGTTCCAGATAGCCGGCAGGGCTGCGTTTTTTTGGTGGGTAATTTTTGGGTTGCAATCAATTTTGTAATATCATATTACAATCTTACAAAAATATGCAATAATAAAATAGTTATGCTGGACGCTGCAAAAAAGTACTCTACCGAAATCTGCGACGACGAGGCCCTGCTCGAAGCAATCGCTGATGCCGAAGCACGTTATTGGGAGGCTAATCCCAACAGCTTTTCTCTATTTCAACGCGCGAAGGCGGTTATGCCGGGAGGGAATACGCGGACCGCGCTCCACTTTGATCCCTTTCCTGTCTACATGGCAGGAAGTGATGGGGCACGCCTGACGGATGTCGATGGGCATTCCTATATTGATGCGTTGGGGGAATTCTCGGCCGGACTTTACGCGCATAAGGATCCGGTGGTGATTGAAGCTGCGGAGGGCGCTCTAGGCCGGGGTGTTTCCAATGGCGCTCCAGGTGAGCCCGAGATTCAGTTGGCCGAAGCGATATGCGAACGATTTCCAGCAATTGAAACCGTTCGATTCTGCAATTCAGGAACCGAGGCAAATCTTTATGCTCTCCAGTTGGCTCGGCACATTACCGGACGCAGCAAACTATTGGCATTCTACGGGGCGTACCACGGAGGGGTATTTGTATTTTCTGATACCTCCAATCCGATGAATGCGCCATTTGATTGGGTATTTTGTCATTACAACGACATCCCAGAGGTCGTGGAGGCCATCCATGAACATGCTCTTGATTTGGCGGCTGTTATTATCGAGCCGATGATGAATAATGCCGGCTCTATCCCGGCTGACAAAGATTTTTTGCAGGCGATCAAAGACAGCTGCGACGAAACCGGCGTCCTTTTAATTTTCGACGAAATAGTGACGTCACGTTTTGGTCCGGGTGGAATGCAATCGTTGCATGGTATCTATCCCGATCTTGTCACTCTTGGAAAATACCTGGGGGCGGGTTTCTCATTCGGTGCTTTTGGTGGAAAAGCCAAGTATATGACACATTTGGACCCGGCGAAACCAAAGGCTTTACCTCACGCCGGTACTTTCAACAATAATCTCTTTACGATGATGGCAGGTCATGCCGGGTTGACCCGAATCTTTACGCCGGAGAGGGCCGAAAAGCTCTTTGAGGAAGGGGAGGCGCTCCGAGAACGCCTCAATACTGTCGTGCGAGAAACAAATGCCGCTGCGCAATTTACCGGTGCCGGGTCAATTATGAATCTGCATTTCACGAGCGGGGTAATCCGGTCCCCGAATGATCTGCAGGCAGTTCCGCGTCTACCGTATAAATTGTTTCAGTTGGAAATGCTTTTGTCTGGTGTCTACCTGGCTACCCGCGGTCAGATCAATATGAGCCTGGCTATCTCTCCTGAAGATGCCGATGAGATTGTCGAGGCGGTTCAATCTTTTTTCAAACGTTGGGCCCATCTACTTTAGAGTTCAAGCATGAGGAACGGTATGAAAGGAAAATCCCTTATTTCTCCTGTTAGCCTCACGGATCAGGTCGCTGATTTCATTACGATGTCGGTGGCAAACGGCGAATTGCCGGCAGGTAGCAAGGTGGGTGAGCGGCAACTTTGCGATAGTCTCAAGGTAAGTCGTGTACCTGTGCGGGAGGCGATGAAGCTCTTACAGGCACAGGGGTTGTTGCACGGAGAGCCTAATCGTGGAGTGTTCGTTAATGCACAAAGTCTGGAAGAGACTTTGGAAATGCTCGAAGTCCGGGCCACGATTGAATTGATTGCCATCCGGCGAATTCAGAATGATCCAGAACGCAGGGGAAGCGCAGAGGCGACGTTGAGTGATTCTGTTGATGAGCTTCGGAAACAAGCTTACATCAAGGATTTCACCAATTATTGTCTTGCCGACCTGTCATTTCATCAGTGCCTGGTGGAGCTAAGCGAAAGTTCGATTTTGCTGACGCTTTGGCAGTCGATTTCCCGCAATGTACTTGTTTTTCTGTTGAATGAGCGCTCGGGAGATTTCGATTTTGAGGGATCCATCGAGGACCACAACAGATTGATACGAAAGATTTTTTCGAATGACGCCGAGATTGAGAACGAACTGAAGCAACATTTGATTGGCTACATTCAACATACCCGAAACCAAGACCGCGCAAAGGAGTATTCAGATGAGAAAGAATGAACTTGGACGCACTGGTGTTGCGCTGTCCTCGGTCGGCATG
>JAJFLT010000363.1 GCA_021772555.1 Opitutales bacterium
ACGCCGAACAAGTCATAAGTCTCGTACCCAAGCAAACCCAGTTGTTTGTTTACAAGGCCAAGGTAAAAACAGCCGGCCCCCTGGCTACTACCGCGCTGAAAAGAGCCATCGAGATTCCCGGTAACTATGCCGTCGGCGAAATGATCAGCGGAAAAGACCTGAACATGGCGGATACCTTTGGAAAGTATGGGGACTTTAATTTCGGGGCCAAAGCTGAGCAGGAATACGCATTTGTGGCCAACCCCGATTCCTACCTCATCCTAGCCGGAGCGGGCATCCAGGCGGCCAACCAATATTTCACCCGGGCAGTTGAATTGAATAAATAGGAGTAAAGGAAAACCAAACCATACTTCTTGCTTCCAGGTTCAGGTTACTGTTTCGCAACCTGTATGCCACCCTTTGAAACCCGTTGAGGGAATAGGGATTTTTTTCTTCAGTAGATCTGGCAAGCGCCGATCCTGGGGTGAGGATTTTCCATCCCTGTTTGATCCGGTCCTCAATTAAGCTTATAGTCGAATCAGAATGCGTAAATTTTCCACAGCGTTGATCGCCTTGATATGGGGTGCCCTGTCCGTTTGCGCGCACCCGGTTTTTATCAATGAAATCCATTACGACAACGTGGACGCTGATGCCAACGAAGGGATAGAAATCGCCGGGCCTGCGGGGACCAACCTCAGCGGTTGGAGTCTTGTACTTTACAATGGCAGTAATCAAAAAGTCTATGATACCGTTGCCCTGAGCGGGCTCGTTCCACAGCAAAGCAATGGCGCCGGAACAGTATTCTTTCTTTTCGATCCGCTGCAAAACGGTCCCTCCGATGGAATTGCCCTGGTCAATTCCTCCAGCGCGGTGGTTGAATTTCTGAGTTTCGAGGGAACCATAGTGGCTAACGATGGACCCGCAGATGGGTTAACCAGCATAGATATTGGGGTAGAAGAAAGTAATTCCACACCCATTGGCCAATCCCTGCAGCTTGTGGGCACGGGAAGCGACTCAGCCGACTTCGCCTGGGCAGGTCCATTAACCGGCAGTTATGGAGCGATAAACGCCAATCAGATTTTTACGGGTGAGGTAACCGACCTCTCCCCATCGGTCTTCGAGGCAAATCCTGCCGATGGCGCGGCCAGCGTTTCCGTGGACGCGGATATAGTCGTAACTTTCACCGAAGCCGTAGAAACGACCGGTCAATGGTATTCGGTCGAGGGCAGCTTATCCGGTACGGTATCAGTTCTGGTCACCGGCGGTCCCGAGGTTTTTACCCTCAATCCGTTGATCGATTTCGAGGAAGGGGAAACGGTCACGGCGAATGTTTTTGGTGGAAACATTGCCGATCTCGATGGCGATGTTGACAACATGGCAGGGGATTTCAGTTGGAGTTTTATTGTGTTCGACAGCACACAATCCATTCTGGAACCGATCCCTGGGGGTTATTATTCCACAGCCGAGGGAGAAACCGGAACGGGGTTGGCCGATGCCCTGCACGATATCATCGACGACCACACCGTAATCCCTTTCGATCAGGCGGATGAGGCCTTTCAGTCGCTTGATGAGGATCCGTTCAGCCAGGGAAATGTTGTTTTAATTTACTCGGGAGCCTCATCTTCGTTTGGCGGTTTTCCCAGTGTATGGAATCGCGAACACTTGTGGCCCCGCTCCCGTGGGATTGATGATTCCGGCCCGGATACGTCCGACCTTTTCAGCCTCAGACCCAGTTTTGGGTCCATTAATAGCAGCAGGGGCAATCTCATCTTTGACGATAGCGATCCGGAAGATTCCGGCTATCTTCCGCCGGGTTCATTCGTGTTGGCTCCCGAAGTATCTCGCGATGCGGATTCCTGGGAGCCGCCGGACAACGTGAAGGGAGAAATCGCCCGGGCCATGTTTTATATGGCAGTGCGCTATGACGGCAGCGATTCCTCGACCAAGAACTTGATCTTAAACAACGACCCTCAATTCCTGAGCGATAGTTTCATTCCAGAATTGGGCATTTTGGACACCCTGTTGACCTGGAACCGTGAGCACCCCGTGACCGATGCCGAACGCCTCAGAAACCAGAAAGTTTTCAATGACTTCCAGGAAAATCGAAATCCCTTCATCGATTTTCCCGAGTTTGTCGACGCCGTCTATACGGCCGATCAATACGTCACCGATGGCTCCTGGAAAGTAGCGCATTTTTCCCTTGATGAAATCCTGGATGAGGAGGTCTCGGGCTTGGAAGCCGATCCCGATAATGATGGGGTTAAGAATTTTCTCGAAATGGCTTTTAATATGAATCCCAATGTGGCGGACCGGGAGCATTTGCCACAAATAGTCTTGAATGAAATTGGCGTCCCCGTTTTCAGCTATCGAAGGCTTTCCCACCCGGAAGAAGCTGGCCTCGAATACACCCTACAATACACCGATGACCTGTCCGTTGAAGGCGGTGGTTGGGTCGCCCTCGACCTGCAGCAGGTGTCGGTTACAGAGACGCCGCAAGGATTTACGGACCGTATTTCAGTGGAAGACTCCACCTTTATTCCCGGTTCAACCGCGGCCCGGTTTTATCGGCTGGTGGTTGAATGACATCAACACGGCCTAATTTGCGGTTACAACCAGATTTCTAAAGTGTGCAACGGTTGTATGGGCTGTCCAAAGCGCGATTTTCCCTCTCGATTCGTCGCGCTTTAAGTCTTTGACGATGAGGCTGGGTTGCTCTGCGCCGTGAACGTAAAGACGCGCCTCTTCTCCGGAAACCGTTATCTTCACCTTGGTCCATTCGCCGGTTGCCAAATCGACATAAGATTCATACACGCCGGGGGTTTCTTCCCTCAGTCGTTTCCAGTGATAATCCGGGTCGGACATATACTGAACGGAATGATTGCGCATCAATTGTTTTTCAGCGCGGCCATTTAGTGGTCGCAGATAAAAACACTCATAGCCGTAGTCGCTCTCGGTTTGCACCCGGAAAGCGATGCCCACGAATCCGCGCGCGTTCTTGGGTGCACCCGGGGCGGGGTGGCCCGCCAATTCAACCTCGATGGTTCCGTTTTGAAAATCGGTATCAGATATAATTGCCAGCAGCTTCGGGTTTTTCCCGGCGTCTTCCTTTATGTCTTTGACCAGACGAATTCCATCCTGCCCCCGATAGGTTACCTGCTCCGCTTTGACATTCATTTGCTCAATGCCATCCACCGAGACAAGAGGATACTCCATCCTTTCAGGATTTGCTTTGGCCATTCCGCATAAGCTGCCGATCAACAGCATTAACACTCCAATGAAGATTATTTTTTTATTCATACCGTAACGATTCCGTAATTTTAGTTATTCGTGTTCATCTACTACCTGTTCAGGGCTATCTTTGAGAAATTGAAGGAAAGAAAAAGAAATTTTGGACAAACCGCCGGGATTGCTTCATAGCTTGCCTCATTTGTGGAATGAGTGTATTCATTTTTAAAAGGATAGTGTGTAGGTCTTGTTGCGGTTTATCTTAGCCAAAGATTTACCAGAGTTTGATTTTTTCAATACATAGCGTAATAGTTACAACAAGGCAAATTAAAGTGGAAGATAGGATCATAAACAAAATGACGGAAGAATTGAATACCGAAACCGCCGGTTCGCCCATGTGGGCCGCTATCACCCGGCATCCCATTATGGTATTTGTATTGGTTGTGTTTACTATTTCCGGGGCCATCGCCGGTTATTTTCTGTTGACCGGTGAATGGTCAGCTCTCCGACGGATTGTGGGGGGCGCCATCGGTGGATGTGGCGTCGGTTTTCTACTTACCGTTTCAAGAATGATAGGCGCCTGGAAGGGCGAATAACACCCACCGTTGGTTTTGAACTTGAACATTCCCTGTCGCTAGCGGCAGAGCTCAAAAAAATCACATCGTTCCCTGATGTCCGTTTTCCCGCTTGCGGGAAATAGAAATGCGAAGAATCTATCTCAAATTCGAAGATAACGATGCAGAGAGCAATTATGGACTTGGAGCAAGGCGCGACGGGGCTTGCCGGGCTGGTAGCCCTGCGGCCCCGACGGAACGCCTCTCCAACTCATAATGGCCTCTGTCACCGTGGCAGCTACAAACATTATTCATCTGCGAATTTGTGATAGGTTCTAGCCGTTCTTCCTTT